>JBJDZO010000037.1:0-5149 GCA_051868095.1 Butyricicoccus sp.
AAAATAAGAAAAATGCATGTAATCGCGCTTTTTGCTCCAGGCGTCGCCGCCCCACGAAAATCCGTACTTTTTAAAGGCGCGCACCACGTCACCGTCCGCCGGGATGGAATAGGGGTTTTCGCCCGGCTCCCAGCACGAACCGCTTGTGATCTGGGTAACATTGCCTTCGCTGTCGATATTACACTCCATGTTTTCTTCCCAGTTCAGATCAATAGCTGTGCCCCAGCGGTGTTCGGAACGCTCATTCGAGCGCCATGCGTAGCCGCCGCCATTCTTAATCGGGAATTTTTCATCCCCGGCGAAAATCTCCTCAAATACCGCTTGATACAGCTCAGCCAGCGCTGCGTTGACCGTGAGCGTCATCTCACCCGCCGTCTTGCTGCCGTCCTCTTGCAGCCGCCACACCGGTACTGTGATTTCAGTCATGGCGGCTTCGGCTTGCTCGGATGTGTCATAGCCTTGTTCATCGCTGCCGAATACCAGACAGGTCTTTTCTTCCTCGGTCAGATCATATGCCGCGTCCGGGCGGATCGGCTGGGCTGGCTGCTGGTCAGTTTCCGGCGCTTCGGAGTCATTCTTTCCCTCCGACTCAGCCGCTGCGGGCGTACCTTCCGGATCCACAGCCGAACCAGCCGGTTTTTCGTCTGAATCCTCTGGGTCTGCGCTCGGGGCTTCCGGATCGCCGGACGGCGCTGCCGCAGGCTCCGAAACCACAGAGTCAGTCTGTACGCCGTCAGCCGTACTGCCGCAGGTCTCCAGCAGGCGCACTGCCATCATTAGAGACTGCTCGCGCGTCGCCGTCGAACGCGGCGACAGCGTCACCGCACCGTTGCTCTGTACGATACCGCTGATCACGCCGCGATCCACCATATCGGCCATATCACCCGCTGCCCACGATGCAACCTCATCCGCATCCTTATATTGTACAAGCGCAGCAGCCGACACGGTGCGGCCTTCACCAATGGTACGCATAACATTGCCCAGCATGACGCACAGCTCCTGCCGGGTCACCGAAGCGTCCGGATCAAAGGTACCGTCGCCGCGGCCGCTGACCAGCCCCAGCGCACTCGCCGCCGTAACCTGCGGGTCGGAGGTATCGGTAAAAGGCTCGGCGTTTGTCCGTTCGGCCACGCGGCCGGTACTGCTTTCAAACAGACGCAGCGCTACCGCGCAGAACTCCGCGCGCGTGATATTTCCCTTTGCGGACAGCGTGCCAAAGGCCGCCGGAGACAGTCCGGCAGCTTCGGCTTTGCTGACTTCCCCGCGTGCCCAACCGGAAACATCCGACAGTGCCGCCGCACCCGGGATAAGAGCGGTCAAGGACGCCGCCGCCAGTGCCGCAGCGCAGAATCGTTTCAAATGCATCAGCAGTTCCCTCCCGGAAATTACAGGTTGTTAACAAAAATCTTACAAACCGGATACGATTTTTTCACACATTCAGCGGGCAGAAAATGGTTGATTTTGTCGCATCCCTATCTTTTCCACACCGTCCACAGGGTTATCCACAGTTTTGCACAGGCCTGTGCGTTCCGTTTTGATTACCCGACGTAATAATCAGTCAGAAATTCCCAATCTGTCAAGCTGACGGTACTGAATGGCCTCCGCGACATGCCCGGCCGCAATCGTATCCGCGCCGTCGAGGTCGGCAATCGTGCGCGCCACGCGCAGGATGCGGTCATACGCACGGGCCGTCAGGCCCATACGGGTGAACGCGGCTTCCAGCATGGTTTCGGCCTCCGGCTCCATCCGGCAGACATCCGCAATCCGGTCAATCGGCAGTTCGGCGTTGCAGGCAATGTCCGTACCCGTGTAACGCACCTTCTGAAGCGCCCGGGCAGCCAGCACCCGCGTCCGGATCTCGTCCGAGCTTTCCTCGGCGGTTTTTCCGCGTGCGGCGAGCGCCTCATACGGCACCGGCTGCACCGAAATCTGCAAATCGATGCGGTCCATCAGCGGGCCGGACAGCCGCTGCAAATATTTGCGCACGGCGTCGTGCGGGCACGTGCAGCGCTTTGTGCCATACCAGCCGCATTTGCACGGATTCATGGCCGCAAGCAGCTGAAACGCCGCCGGATAGGTCACCTTGCCGGCCACGCGCGAAATGGTCACGACACCGTCCTCCATGGGCTGGCGCAGAGTTTCCAGCACGTCGGTGCGGAACTCGGGCAGCTCGTCCAGAAACAGCACGCCGCGGTGCGCGAGCGAAATCTCACCCGGTTTGAGCCAGCCCGCCGTACCGCCGCCGATCATCGCGGGTGGCGAAACCGTATGGTGCGGACTGCGGAAGGGCCGTCCAGCCATGCGTGCGGCCTCGGTGCCCAGCCCGAGCGCCGACCATACACGGATAACCTCCAATCGCTCGCCGCTGTCCATGGGCGGCAGGATGGTCGGAAAGCATCGTGCGGCAAGGCTCTTGCCCGAGCCTGGCACGCCGCAGAGCAGGACATTATGCCCGCCCGCAGCCGCGATTTCCAGCGCACGCTTGACCCCGGCCTGTCCGAGTACATGTTTGAAGTCCAGTCCCCCGCCGGACTCAGCCGCACGCTGCGGCGGCGGGCAGGGGTTCAGCGGAATCCGGTGATGTAAATGATCGATGACAGCCTGCACGTCTGCGGCCGGATAAACGGTCACGCCCTCGGCGAAGGCGGCTTCTTCGGCGTTGCCCTGCGGCACGAACACCTGCTTTTTGCCCGCGTCCCGTGCGGCCAGCACCATGCTGAGCGCACCCGCGACCGGCCGCAGTTCGCCGCCGAGCGACAGCTCTCCGAAAAAGGCTGCGTCCTCGGGCGGGGCGCTGATCTCCCCCGCGGCGGCGAGGATGGCCAGCAGAATGGGCAGGTCATAGACCGCGCCTTCTTTTTTTGTGTCCGCCGGAGCAAGATTGACGGTCAGACGGCACACCGGCCAGTCAAAGCTGCACGACTTGACCGCCGCACGCACCCGTTCGGCCGCTTCGCTGACCGCCTTGCCCGGCAGGCCGACGATATCCAGCCGCGGCAGACCACTCGATGCAAAGCATTCGACCGCGACCGGATAGCCGTCTATGCCCCGCAGCCCTGCCGAATGGCAGATGGTAACCATAATGTGCCTCCCAATGCAAAAAGAATTTACCATAATTATAATACAAAAGAATACTTCTGACAACGCATTTGCTTTTTTTCACTGAAAAACCAAAAGTTTTCGCGGTTTGCGGTTTACATCGGCCGCCCCCCTGTGATAAAATAAACAAGGCAAGAAGCACCTGAGCACGGGTGCAGCTTGAATTGTTGTTTGTTTTTTGCTTTTTTTGCTTATCATTTATCTCACCCATTGAGATTGAAGGAGGAATAAGAAAACATGGCAAGAAAGATGAAGTCCATGGACGGCAACACCGCTGCGGCGCACGTGTCGTATGCATTTACCGAGGTAGCGGGCATTTACCCGATCACCCCGTCCAGCCCCATGGCAGACAGTGTGGACCAGTGGGCCGCACAGGGCCAGAAGAATATCTTCGGCACCACCGTTAAGGTTGTTGAGATGCAGTCCGAGGCAGGCGCAGCCGGTACCGTACACGGCTCTCTGGCCGCAGGCGCACTGACCACCACCTACACCGCTTCGCAGGGCCTGCTCCTGATGATCCCGAATATGTACAAGATCGCGGGCGAGCTGCTTCCCTGTGTATTCCATGTTTCTGCGCGTACCGTTGCTTCCCACGCGCTGAACATCTTCGGCGACCATTCCGACGTTATGGCCTGCCGTCAGACCGGTTTCGCTATGCTGGCTGAGACCAACCCGCAGGAAGTTATGGACCTGTCGGCGGTTGCCCATCTGGCAACCATCAAGTCCCGCGTTCCGTTCATCAACTTCTTCGACGGCTTCCGCACCTCCCACGAGATCCAGAAGATCGAGGTTTGGGACTACAAGGATCTGGCTGAGATGTGCGATATGGACGCTGTTGAGGCGTTCCGCAAGCACGCTCTGAACCCGGAGCGTCCGGTAATGCGCGGCTCGCATGAGAACGGCGACGTATTCTTCCAGCACCGCGAGGCTTCCAACCCCTACTACGAGGCTGTTCCGGCCATCGTTGAGGAGTACATGGACAAGGTCAACGCCAAGCTCGGCACCGACTACAAGCTGTTCAACTACTACGGCGCTGCAGACGCTGACCGCGTCATCATCGCGATGGGCTCTATCTGCGACGTAGCCGAGGAAGTTATCGATTACCTGACCGCCAAGGGCGAGAAGGTTGGCCTCGTAAAGGTTCGCCTGTACCGTCCGTTCGCAGCAGACAAGCTGGTTGCTGCCATCCCGGCAACCGCGAAGAAGATTGCGGTTCTCGACCGCACCAAGGAGCCGGGCTCTCAGGGCGAGCCGCTCTACATGGACGTTGTTACCGCTCTGGCAAACGCTGGCATCACCGACAAGATCGTTACCGGCGGCCGTTACGGTCTGGGTTCCAAGGACACCCCGCCGGCATCGGTATTTGCCGTTTACGAAGAGCTGACCAAGGACGCACCGAAGGCTCAGTTCACCATCGGTATCGTGGACGACGTAACCAATATGTCTCTTGAGGAGAAGCCCTCCCCGAACACCGCAGCAGAAGGCACCACCGAATGCAAGTTCTGGGGTCTCGGCGGCGACGGCACCGTAGGCGCAAACAAGAACTCCATCAAGATCATCGGCGACCACACCGACAAGTACGTACAGGCGTACTTCCAGTACGACTCCAAGAAGACCGGCGGCGTTACCGTATCGCATCTGCGCTTTGGCGACAAGCCGATCAAGTCTCCTTACTACATCAACAAGGCCGACTTCGTTGCCTGCCATAACCCGTCCTACATCATGAAGGGCTTCCCGATCGTTCGCGACGTAAAGCCGGGCGGCGTATTCCTCATTAACTGCCAGTGGACTCCGGAGGAGCTCGACAAGCATCTGGCCGCTTCTGAGAAGCGCTACATCGCCAAGAACGACATCCAGGTCTACACCATCAACGCCATCGACCTGGCCAAGCAGATCGGCATGGGCAAGCGCACCAACACCATCCTGCAGTCCGCCTTCTTCTCCCTGGCCAAGGTCATGCCCGAGGCAGAGGCCATCCAGTACATGAAGGACGCTGCCCTCCACTCCTACCTGAAGAAGGGCCAGGACGTGGTCGACATGAACTACGCCG
>JBJDZO010000038.1:0-3713 GCA_051868095.1 Butyricicoccus sp.
GAGCCATCGCTCAGCTCATAATTCTGCTGAGAATAGCCTTTGCCAATGGTCTGTTCACCAACGACAACCGCTTTACCGTACTCCTGCAGCGCAGCCGCGAAAAATTCAGCCGCGCTGATCGAATCGGCGTTGACAAGCACCGCCATGGGCAGATTGACCTCATTTTTGTCCGATTCATACACAGTTTCCTTACCCGCCTTGGTGCGCAGGGTCATGATCTTCCCCTCGGGCAGCAGCGCGTCCAGCGCGTCGCACACGCTGTCCACCGAGCCGCCGGGATTGTTCCGCACATCGAACACCAGCCGCGCTGCGCCCTGTCCGGTAAGCGCTTTTACCTGCTCGCGCACCTGCTTTTCCGAGCCGCGGCGGAAGTTGTAAATGCGGATAAAGCCGGTCTCGCCATCGTCCAGCATCCAGCCGGTCGCCATGATGGTATCGGTGGTTTTGCGCTCCATCGTGACCGTTTCCACTTCCCCGGTCGCAGCCCGCTGGATGGTGATGCTGGCTTTTGTGCCCTCATCGCCCGCGACCGCTGCAATCGTGTCGCTGTAACCGTCCCGCTCGAGCGTTTTGCCTTCAGCACCCAAAATCAGATCGCCTTTTTGCAGGCCGAGCGCTTCGCCGTCCGACCCCGGAAATACCTCAACAATGCGCAGCGCGTTTTCGTTTGCATCGTAAGAGGTGTACAGCCCAATGCCGAACGACTGTCCGGAAAAGCTCAGCTTATACGCCTGATATTCCTCGGCGGACATGTAGCTGCTCCACCGGTCGCCCACGCCCGCGACAAACCCCATCGCCGCATAATCGACCGCGTCCTGCGCATCGTACTTGCCCACATAGTACGTGTCCACCGCACGGCGAATCTCCCCGATTTTGCCGTAAATGGCCGCATCGGCTTTGTAGTCGGGCAGCACGGCTTCCAGCTGGCGTTCCATACCAATGTAGCAGATAGCGGCCGTTGTCACCGCGGTCAGTGCGCACAGAGCGATGGCTGTGCCGCGTGTGATATTTTTTGCCATATGGATTCCTCCCAGGTCACAAAAAGGCGTGCCCATCGGCACGCCTTTCTTCGGTTAATAGTAATTCATCGGATTCACAGTCGAGCCGTTGATATACACCTCAAAGTGCAGATGATTGCCGGTCGAATTGCCCGTCGAGCCGACCTTGCCGATCTGCTGGCCCGCGGACACGCTTGCACCCGCCGAAACCAGACGGCTGGACAGATGTGCATATGCGGTCATCAGACCGCCGCCATGGCTGATGACGATATAGTTGCCATAGGACGACGAATAGTAACTCTGCACCACCGTACCGGCCTTGGCTGCCAGCACCGGACTGCCGCCCGGAGCCGGGATATCGGTGCCCTTATGGAACTTACGGGTGCCATAAATCGGATGGATACGCCAGCCGTAGCCGCTGCCCGCGCTGCCCGAAGGCGCCGGCCAGACCATGCCGCTCGCGCTCACGGCTGCGCCGGACGAGCTGCTGCCCGAGCTTCCGCTGCTCGACTGCTGCTTTTTCTTCGCTTCCTCAGCCGCCTTTCTGGCAGCCTCGGCCTCACGACGGGAAATCTCGGCAATTTCATCGCTGATGCGTTCCTGCTCATCTTCGAGCGCTTCGTCTTCCCTCTTCGCCTGCTCCTGATCGCTTTCCAGCTTGTCGGTCAGCGTCTGAATCTCCTGCTTCTGGGTCACCAGTGCATCGTACTTAGATTCCAGTGTGCTCTTGTATTCTTCCTGATCGGCCTTATCCTGTTCCAGGCTGGCTTTGGCATCCTCCAACTTCTGCTTGGCTTCCTTGAAATCCGCGACAACCTTCTTGTCGCTCTCCATGACTTCGCTGACGATTTCCATACGGGAAAGCATCTCACTGAAGCTGTTCGAGCCGAGAATGACGTCCAGATAGCTGATGTCGTTGCCGTTTTCATACATGACGCGCATGCGGGTCTCAAAGAGCTCGGTCTTTTCGTCCAGTTCTTCCTGCGCGACTACAATTTCCTCTTCCTTGGTTTCAATTTCGTCGGCCAGACGCACAATTACGGTCTCAGTGGCCTCAATATCCTCCTGCGTCAGGCTCATCTGGGTCTTGAGTGCCTGCAGCTTCTTGGTATTGGTATTGATCTGCCCTTCCAGATCGTCGATCACCGCTTGAATCTCAGCGCGCTGCTTATCAATCGATGAAATCTTGCTTTTCAGCTCCGAAACCGAAGCCGCCTTCGCGGTTCCGATTGCGGAGAACAGGCTGCCGCCTGCGAGCGTCACCACCAAAATAATCGCAATGACTGCCGCAATGGTACGGACTGCTTTTTTGCTCAGCATAGAGTCTCCTTTCCCATCAAACGTCCAGGAACCGGCGCATGGACAGCACCGAACCGCCTACACCAATGATCACGCCCGCGCCCAGATAAATAGTCACCATCATAAGGCCAAATTGCTGGAATTCGGCCATTTGGAACGCCGAAACCGCTCCTGTAACCGTCTGGGACAGCTTTTCATAAATGCCCCACTCAGCGAATGCGCCGAGACCGCCGGCCACAAAACCGAGCAGCATGCCTTCGATGATGAACGGCCAGCGGATGAACCAGTTGGTCGCGCCGACCATCTTTTCAATGGCGATTTCCTCGCGGCGGGCAAACATGGCAAGTTTGACCGTATTGGAGATGATAAAGATCGAAATCGCGCCCAGCGCGGCAATCAGAGTCAGGGAAACGAGCTGGAACACCCGGCGCGCCCGCACCAGCATATCCAGCGTATCCTCACGAACCACAACCTTGGCGACACCCGCAATCTTTAAAATCCGTTTCTCCGTCTGATCGGCAAGCGAAATGTCGTCGAGTGTGATGCGGTAGCCGTCGCGCATAAAATTGTTGTTGGAATCATAGCCCTCCAGAATGCTGCCGTCCTCACCGAGCTGCTCGCGCAGGTCTTCGAGGGACTCCTCCTTGGATTGAAACTCAACCGTCTTTACGTTGTCCACCGCTTGGATGTCGGACGCAAGTGCCCGCGCTTCTGCCGAGGTGAACGACTCATCAATAAACAGCATAATCTCGCTGTTTTCCTGAAGATTACGGATATTTAAATCAATATTATATGAAATCAGCGTTGTACTGCCTGTAATCAGCAGACAGGCCAGAATGATGCTCACCGCGGCAAAACTCATAAACCCATTGAGGAAAATGTTATGTATGCCCTCGGCCCAGAAATAACTAATTCCGGTCCGGCTGCTCCGGTGCTTCGGTTTCTTCGTCTGTTTGCTCATGTTCGCCTTCCCCATCTGCGTTGTTTTCTTCGTTCTGCGGCGCCATCATGATATCCTCTACCGAGGGGATGCCAATGCGCCTCTGGAAGCGGTCCACCAACTCGGCCAGCGACAGGTCATCGAGGGAATCACCCGGCTTCTCCGCCGCTTCCGGTACATCCATGCTCTCCACCGGTTCGTCCGGAATTTCTTCCGTTTCTTCCACCGTTTCGGGCTGCTCTGCGATTTCCGGTTTCTCCACCGTTACGGTCTCAAAGACCATCTCGGCAGGCGGCTCGAATGCGGCCGACACTTCTTCGAATACCGGCAGTTCCTCCTCCTGAACGGAAACTTCCTTCTCCTCGACCGGCTCGGGCGGCAGTTCGTCCAATTCATCCTCCGGCTGCTCGGCCGCTTCCGAGGCTTCCGGCGCGTTCGCTTTGCGCAGGGAGAACCGATCAAAGAGCATGGCAAGC
>JBJDZO010000038.1:3813-5120 GCA_051868095.1 Butyricicoccus sp.
GGCTTCCGGCGCGTTCGCTTTGCGCAGGGAGAACCGATCAAAGAGCATGGCAAGCGGCGCGGCTGCCGGCTCCTCCGCCTCGTTGTCCAGTTCCGCGTCTTCCTCTTCGTAATATTCGTCGTACTCATCATCCGCGAAATAGCGGCCGGTTGCGTCGCTGACGATCACGCCGTCATCGATCATGATCACGCGCTTTTCAAACTCGTCAACCAGCTCTTTTTCATGCGTAACGATCAGGATGGTGGTGCCCAGTTCGTTAATTTTCTCGAACAGGGTCATCAGCTCATAGGAGCGTACCGGGTCAAGGTTGCCGGTCGGCTCGTCCGCGATGATCAGGCGCGGGTTATTGACCAGTGCGCGCGCAATCGCGACACGCTGCTGCTCGCCGCCGGACAGCTCCAGCGGACGGGTATCGGCCTTATCCGCCAAGCCGACTAGATCGAGCACATAGGGCACGCGCTTTTTGATGGCGCGATTGTTTGCGCCCACAGCGCGCATGGCAAACGCCACGTTTTCGTAGACGGTCTTTTTCTCAATCAGGCGGAAATCCTGAAACACAACGCCGAGCGTGCGGCGCAGGTACGGGATTTCGCGCTTCTTGATGGTGCTCATATTATAATTATTGACAACAATGCGCCCGGCTGTGGGGCGCACCTCGCCGGTGATCAACTTGATGAGAGTGGATTTGCCCGAGCCAGACTGGCCGACCAGAAAAACGAACTCGCCTTCATCAATGCGCAGCGTCGCTCTTTTGACCGCACGGACTCCGTTATCGTACTCCATGCTGACGTCGCTCATTCTTATCACGGCTCTGTGAAACCTCCTTGCGCAGCGGGCCTGCCGTGCGGCGCGGCCCATGGGATACCTTCGGAAGCGGCAGACACAAAAAAAGATGTGGTATCGTGACCGCTTTTCGGCCATTATACCACATCTGATCGCAAATTTCCAGAGTATTTCCCGGGTTACGAAAAATTTAATATTTTTTAAAGCTTCCAGAGTGCGAAAAACATGTCGTCAATTGCGATTTTCGCACAGATGTTTCCATTTTGTCATCAACTTGGCGACAGTGCCTTATACGCGGCCTTCCTCGCGGCTTTCCAGATACTTGCGCACCATGAGAGCGACCTTAAAGACGATTGCGTGATCGAACTCACGCAGGTCGAGGCCGGTCAGCTTCTTGATCTTCTCGAGGCGATAAACCAGCGTGTTGCGATGTACGAACAGCTTTCTGGAGGTCTCGGAAACGTTCAGATTGTTCTCAAAGAACTTCTGAATGGTGTACAGGGTTTCCTGATCGAGCGAATCAA
>JBJDZO010000039.1:0-5105 GCA_051868095.1 Butyricicoccus sp.
ACCCGAAAAATCTGCTGCTGGTGCTGGACGAAGGTCATCACCTGCCAGATGTGGCGCGGGATGCGCAACTGTTCTTCCTTCGATTCGCTTTCTGCTGCCGGAGCCGCATCCTCCACACCCGCAGGCGCGGTTTTCAGTTCCTCAGCGGTCGCAGCGTTTGCAATCTTATCCGGAACCTGTTCGCCGTTAAAGACCTTGATGAAGGTTTCGCCGTCCATGGTCTCGTTGCGCAGCAGGTATTCGGCTACATCGTGCAGCTGCTGATCCTTTTCGGTCAGGATATTCACGCAGCGCTGATAGGCCTCGTCAATGATGCGGTGCACTTCCGCGTCAATTTCAGCCGCTTTGCTCTCAGAATAGTTGTGGGTCGCGCCGAAGTCACGGCCAAGGAAAACCTCACCATCTCCGCCGTAGTCAATCGTACCGATCTTATCGCTCATGCCGTAATTGACCACCATCGCGCGTGCCATTGCGGTTGCCTGACGGATATCGCCCGATGCGCCGGTTGTAATCTCGTCAAAGATCAGCTTTTCCGCCACACGACCGCCGAGCGCAGTCACAATGCTGTCCTCAAAGTAGCTGCGGGTCTCAAGACCGCCTTCCTCCTGCGGACGCCACATGGTAAAGCCGCCTGCGCCGCCGCGCGGGATGATCGTGATATAGTGGATCGGGTCGAGCGTGCCGAGCGCGTGATGCGCCACTGCATGACCAGCCTCGTGATACGCCACAATGCGCTTTTTCTTCTCGCTGACCACGCGGCTCTTCTTCTCCGGACCCATCTCGACCTTGAGCAGCGCTTCCTCGATCTCATCGTTCGTGATAAGCTTCTTGTTGCGGCGAGCCGCCAGAAGCGCAGCTTCGTTCAGCAGGTTTTCGAGGTCTGCGCCGGTCATGCCGACCGTGCCCTTGGCGATGGAATCGAAGTTCACATCCGGGTCAAACTGCTTGTTGCGCGCATGGACACGCAGAATCTGCTCGCGGCCCTTGACATCGGGTGCACCGACGTAAACCTGACGGTCGAAACGGCCGGGACGCAGCAGCGCACGGTCGAGAATATCCGGGCGGTTGGTCGCCGCGATAATGATGACGCCTTCATTCGCGCCGAAACCGTCCATCTCGACGAGCAGCTGGTTGAGCGTCTGCTCACGCTCGTCATGACCGCCGCCGAGACCCGCGCCGCGCTGACGGCCAACCGCGTCGATCTCATCGATGAATACGATGGCCGGAGAATTTTTCTTGGCCTGTTCGAACAGGTCACGCACGCGCGATGCGCCGACACCAACATATAGCTCCACGAAGTCCGAACCCGAGATCGACAGGAACGGTACGCCGGCTTCGCCCGCAACCGCCTTGGCAATTAGGGTTTTACCGGTGCCCGGAGGGCCGACGAGCAGCACGCCCTTGGGGATACGTGCGCCAAGCTGGACAAATTTCTGCGGATTTTTCAGGAATTCTACAATTTCCTGAAGTTCTGCCTTTTCCTCATCCGCGCCCGCGACGTCGTTAAACGTCACCTTGCGCTTATCGTCCTGTGCAAGCTTGGCACGCGCCCGGCCAAACTGCATCGGCCCGCGGCCGCCGCCGTCCTGCTTGTTCATCATGAAGTACCAGAACAGGCCCATCAAAACGATGATAATCAGGTACGGCACCATGTTGACCCACCACGGGATTTCGCGCGTGGTGAAATCGTATTCCAGCAGTGTGCCGTCCTTCTGCTGCTCCCGAATGGTATCGCCCAGCTCCGAGCGGAACCAGTCCACACTGGACAGCGTATACTGGAACTGCGTACCATCCTTGAGCTTTGCATGCAGGACATTGTCGTCCACCGAGAACTCGGTGACTTCGCCGTTTTCGAAGTAATTGACAACGTCCGAGTACGCAAGCTGTACCGACTTCGTATCCTGACTGAGCGCCGCAGTCGCCGCCGCGAGCAGCACCAGCAGGATCAGAAGATAAAGGCCAAAGCCTTTCATTTTACCTTTCAATAGGGGACACCTTCCTTTTTTGCTCCCCGGTCACAGCGGCTCAGCCGCCGTAAACTTCGGGTTTGAGAATGCCGATATACGGCAGATTGCGGTATTTCTCCGCGTAATCGAGGCCATAGCCCACGACAAATTCATCCGGGATTTCAAAGCCCAGATAATCGATCGGAACCTCCACCTTATGACGCTCCGGCTTGGAAAGCAGAGTGCACAGGCGGATGGAGTTGGCGCCGCGCGCCTCGAGGATCTTCATCAGATAGCTCAGCGTCACGCCGCTGTCCAGAATATCCTCAACGATGATCAGGTCACGGCCCTCGATCTTCTGGCCGATGTCCTTGATGATCTGCACTTCGCCGCTGGTCTTGGTGCCCTTGCCGTAGCTGGAGACAACCATGAAGTCCACGTTGCATGCCGTGTCAATCTTGCGTGTCAGGTCGGCCATAAAGACATAGCTGCCCTTGAGAACGCTGACGACCAGCGGATTTTTGCCCGCGTAATCGGCGGTAATGCGTGCGCCGAGTTCGGCGACCTTGTCTGCGAGCTGCTGCTCGGTGAACAGGATTTCCTTAATGTCCTTTTTCATCTCATATTACCCCTCAAATCGAATCTCGAAAACGCTGTCCCCTTTTGGACAGCGGCTGACGTCCATCCCGACCGCTTGTACGGCGATCACACCGTATTTGTCGGCCAGCACGGCAAGTTTTCCGCGCTGTGTCTGCGGGATTTTTTTGTCTATCAGGATCTTTTTCAGCGTTTTGCTGCCCCCGTTTACGGTCAGCCGCAGGCGGTCGCCTGTACGGCGTGTACGCAAAACGAGAGTCGGTATGTCTATTGTATCACAACCGGCGAAAAAAGTATTGAATGATTTGTAAAAAACCTGATCTTTTTGCGCGGCTTTCACCGAAACCCGTGTCCGTCCCGACCCGAACGCCCGGTCAAACGGAATTTCCACCGGAATTTCCCCGGGTTCGGTCACGGGCATACTGTTTTTTTGTTCAATTTTCAGCAGCCGGTATTCCCGCCGCGCAAGGAATCCGCCGGGCAGATCAGCCTGTGCTGACGGGTCATTGCTTTCGAGCAGCGTTTCAAGCGCCGCAACATGACGCGCGGTGAAGTCGCGCCGCGGCATGCCCGCCGCCGCACACGCCAGCCGAAGCGCCCGTGTCCGCATGGCCGGATGGCTGCCCGCGAGTGTTTCCGCGTCCCAGCCGCCGTCCCGCGCTGCGGTTTGCAGCAGCGTCTGCGCCTGCTGTTCCAGATACGCGCGGTCGGTGCGCAGTCGTGCCGCCAGTCCCGCCGCCGCCTGCGCAGCCCGCGGATTGACTGCTTTCAGCACCGGTACGGCTTCCTGCCGGATGCGGTTGCGTGTGTAATCACCCGCAAGGTTGGTACTGTCGGTTACAAAGCCTTGTCCACGCGCCGCGAGAAAGGCTTCCACTTCCTCCCGCGTGCACGCGATCAGCGGCCGTACAATACCTTCCCGCACGGGCGGGATACCGGCCAAACCGTCCAGTCCAGCACCGCGCGCAAGGTGAAACAACATGGTTTCCAGATTGTCATCGGCCGTGTGGGCGGTCGCGGTTTTGTGAGTTCCGGCGGTCTCGCGGAAAAAGGCGTATCGCAGCGCCCGTGCCGCAGTTTCCACACTTTCGCGTGTTTCATGCGCATATGCCGCCGCGTCCACATGCTTCACCGTGAGTGCAATCCCGCGCGCTGCGCACAGCTCCCGACAGAACCGCTCATCGCGGTCGGCCTCCTCGCCGCGCAGCCCATGGTGCAGATGACACGCCCGCACCGGATACCCCAGCTCCTGAAGCGCCAGCAGCAGCGCGACCGAATCGGCGCCGCCCGACAGCGCGGCAAGCACCGGCTCGCCCGGCTCCAGCATGGCGTATTTCGCGATGGTCTGCCGGATGTTTTCCAAAAATTTATCCATGGACGCGATCCTGGCTGGAGAAGGTGGTATACTGGCCAATCCATTGCAGGTGAATCGACCCGGTTGCACCGTGACGATTCTTAGCAATGATGATCTCGGCCACGTTTTTCTGTTCGCTGTCCTCGTTGTAGTAGTCATCGCGGTAAATGAACATGACGATATCGGCGTCCTGCTCGATGGCGCCCGACTCACGCAGGTCGGACAGCATGGGTTTCTTGTCGGCGCGCTGCTCGGCCGCACGCGAAAGCTGCGACAGACACACAACCGGTACGTTCAGTTCCTTGGCCATGATCTTGAGCGCACGCGAAATCTCCGCAACTTCCTGAGTACGGTTGTCGTTGCGCCGTCCGCCTGACTGCATGAGCTGCAAATAGTCGATCACAATCAGGCCCAGCCCGTCGCCCAGACGGCGGCACTTGGCCTTGATTTCGGCCACCGTGATGGCCGGGTTGTCGTCCACATAGATGCGCGTTTTGGCAAGCACGTTGGTTGCGCGTGCAATTTTGATCCAGTCGTCCTCAGCGAGGTTGCCGGTTTTGAGCTTCTGCGACTCGATAAGCGCTTCACTCGCCAGAAAACGCGACGCCAGCTGATCCTTGCTCATCTCGAGCTGGAACACAACAACGTCCTTCTTACTGGCCTTGGCCGCATTGAGCGCGATGTTGAGCGCAAATGCGGTTTTGCCCATGCCGGGACGTGCCGCGACCAGAATCAGGTCGGATTTGTTGAGGCCGGTGAGCGCGTGGTCGAGGTCACGGAATCCGGTGGAAATGCCCGGGATATCGCTGTCCGACCGGCTGCGCTCATCGAGTTGGGCATACAAATCCATGATGACGTTCTTGATGTGGCTGAGTCCCTTGATTTCGCGCCCCTGCCGGACGTTATAGATCTTCTGCTCGGCCAGTTCCGCGATATCAGCCGCCGTGCCGCCGCCCTCGAATGCCATTTTTTCAATCTCTGCGCCCGCCTGTGCGATGGCGCGCAGCATGCTTTTGTCGCGCACGATGGCCGCATACTCGCGCACACCCGCCGAAGTCGGCGTCACGTCCATGAGCTGCATCAGATAGGCGCGGCCGCCCGCGTCATCGTACAGCCCTGCGCTTTTGAGCTGGTCGAGCACGGTGACCGCGTCAATGCGCATGGCGTTGTTGAACATCGAGTAAATGGTTTCGAAGATGCGCCGGTTT
>JBJDZO010000040.1:0-3188 GCA_051868095.1 Butyricicoccus sp.
GCAAATACCCCCAGCATGCCCTGCCAGAGCATTTGAATCGCCTGCATGAGTACCATATCCATCGTTTTGCCCCCTTACTGAAAGAACCCCAGAATGACGCCGCCGGCCACCACCGACGCAATCTGCCCGGACACATTCGCGCCCACCGCATGCATCAGCAGATGGTTCTGGTCGTCGGCCTCAATGCCCAGCTTTTCCACCACGCGCGCCGCCATCGGGAACGCCGAGATTCCGGCCGCGCCGATCATCGGATTGACCTTGTTTTTGCAGAACAGATTGAGCAGCTTGGCGAACAGCACGCCGCCCACCGTATCAAACACGAACGCCGCCAGACCGAGCAGCAGAATAAAAATCGTCTCCTTTGTGACGAACTGTTCGGCGCGCATGGAAAACGAAATCGTGATGCCGAGCAGCAGGGTCACAAGGTTTGCAAGATCGTCCTGCGCGGTGCGGCTCAGGTGATCCAGCACGCCGCATTCGCGGATCAGGTTGCCGAACATCAGGAACCCGACCAGTGACACCGACGCGGGCGCGACCAGTCCGGCGATGACCGTCGTCAAAATCGGGAACAGGATGCGCGTCGTGCGCGACACCTGCCCGGGCGTATACGGCATGCGGATTGCCCGCTCGTTTTGGGTCGTGATGCATTGGATGGTCATCGGCTGGATGATCGGCACAAGCGCCATATAGCTGTACGCCGCCACCGCGATTTGCCCGACGTATTTGGAATGCAGCATCTGCGACACCAGAATTGCGGTCGGGCCGTCCGCCGCGCCGATGATGCCGATGGATGCCGCATCGGGCAGGTCGAATCCCAGCAGCACGGCCACAAGGATGGTCAGGAAAATACCGAGCTGCGCGGCTGCGCCGAACAGAAACATTTTCGGGTTCGCCAGCAGTGGACCGAAATCGATCATCGCGCCGATGCCGATAAACAGCAGCAGCGGCAGCGCCTCGGACGCTTCTATCCCGGTTTCAAACAGCCACTGAATGATGCCCCGCGTCTCACCCACGCCTTCGGTCATCTGGTCAAGTACGCCGGAAAACGGCAGATTCACCAGAATCGCGCCGAAGCCCATGGGCAGCAGCAGCGCCGGTTCATATTTTTTCCGGATGGCAAGCGCAATCAGCACCCCGCCCACACAGAACATCAGCACTTGCTGCCACGTCAGCGCGGCGATGCCTTTCCATATAAATTCCATACAATACCCTCCTGACTTTTTCGGTGGATGAAAAAAGACCTGTGTTCCTCGAAAAAAGGAACACAGGTCTGGTCATTTCAAGTGAAACCAGAACGGCTATCCGGCCGAACACGCTTGTTGATCTCACTGCGCGGCGGGAACCGCGCCGACTACTCCCCTTTGTTGTGTTTTTATGGTATCATCTGGGAATGGCAAAGTCAAGTTCAGATTTTTTAGCGTGCCTGCTGCGTTGGACCGAAAGACGACATTGCCGGATAAAACCCACCGCATAGGCGCAAACTTTCCATAAAAGGGGGATTGCAATGAAATGTCTTGCCCGACTGATCGCGGTACTTCTTCTGCTGCTTTTCTGGACGGCGCACACCGAGCCGCATGCTTACACGCAGCCCGCCGCCGCACAGGTGCGCGATCTGACCGCCGTACTTGCCAAAGCGCAGTGGAACACCGACGATTATCACCTGCTTGCCGAGCAAACCGGCCTGTTTCCGCCCGCGCTTGACCGGCTGCGTGAACAGCATGCGCTGGATACCGTGTACGATGTGCAAAAAGCCTATCTGTCCCCCGCGGCGGTGGAGTGCTCGACACGCATGTGCGTCACCCGCTCGGAACGCCTGACCGAAGGCGGCGGCCTGCCCGCGGCGCTGGAGGACGGCGATATTCTGGTGACGTCGTGCGCCCACTTTTTCGGCTTCCGCAACGGTCATGCCGGACTGGTCGTGGACGCGGCACATGGCCAGACGCTCGAAGCCATCGTCATCGGGCACAATTCAAGCATCCAAAGCATCGAACGCTGGTCAAAATTCCCGTCGTTTGCCGTGTTCCGGCTGCGCGGCGCAGACGCGGAAACCCGTGCGGCCATCGCGCAGACCGCCTGCCGCCGCCTGACCGGCATCCCATACAGCTTAGCCGTCGGACTGTACCCATCCGGACGCATGCCGGGCGAAGTCACAGCAACCCAATGCGCTCATCTGGTCTGGGAAGCCTTCGCCGCTTACGGTTATGACCTCGACGCAAACGGCGGCCGCATTGTCACCCCGGCTGATCTTGCGCGCAGTCCGTATCTGGAGCTGAAACAGGTTTATGGTCTGCCGTTTTCGTGGGCAGAGAATTGAGCATGCTCACCCCAACGGATGAGCATGCTCAAAAGTACGCAGTCCGGCAATGCGCTGCCGGTAGTCGGGCAGCCAGCGTTCCACCTCGGCATAAAACGCCGGGCTATGATCTTTTACGCGGATGTGCGCGAGTTCATGTACCACAATATATTCCCGCTGGGCGGGCGGCAGCAGCATGACCCGCCAGCTATAACAGATGCTGTTCCGGGAGGAGCAGCTTCCCCACCGACGCGCTGCCGATGTGATTTTCACGCCTGTGCAGGTGACGCCCATACGCTGCGCCCAGCATGCGGTCAGCGCGGACAGCTCGGTTTTGGCCCGCTGCCGCAGCGCAGCGATTTCCTCATCCGACGGCACATACCGCCGTGCATCACGCGCCTTCTGTGCCGCGACATGCTTTGCAATCCAGTCGGCTTTCTGCTGCACAAATCGCTCAATCTCAGCGCGCGGCATGCGCTGCGGCGCACGCACGGTCACCTTTCCGTGCTCATCGACTTGAATCTGCACGGTTTTGCGCCGCGCCCGGACAATTGTGATTTCCATCGGCTTCCCCTCGCTTTCTCCTTTATCATAAACGCCCCAGCCGTAAAATGCAACTTGTCCCACCGTGCGCAATTTGATATACTGATAGAAAAACGACGGAGGGCATGCAGATGACCAATTTTAAGCTGACCATTCAGTACGACGGCGGACGCTATAACGGCTGGCAGCGGCTCGGCAACACCGACAACACGATACAGGGCAAAATCGAGCGCGTGCTCACCGAAATGGCCGGACACGCGGTGGAAATTCACGGCGCGGGCCGCACCGATGCAGGCGTGCACGCGGCCGCGCAGGTCGCCAGCTTCAAACTGAACACGACGCTTTCCCCGGA
>JBJDZO010000040.1:3288-5039 GCA_051868095.1 Butyricicoccus sp.
CTGACAGAAATCTTCTACTGATTTTGTAGATTTCTCCAATTTTATTTGATGTACCCTGTTTTTTATTGATATATTATACAGTGCATGATATATTTCCATCATA
Organism: Butyricicoccus sp.; assembly: GCA_051868095.1. Taxonomy (GTDB): domain Bacteria; phylum Bacillota; class Clostridia; order Oscillospirales; family Butyricicoccaceae; genus Butyricicoccus_B. Next base: position 3,392 of record JBJDZO010000040.1, read on the forward strand.
AGGTATGCGCGTACCAGATCATCCACACACCGAATGAATTGGAGGCAACTATGAAAAAGTTACAACGACTGATTAGCCTGATTTGTGTTTGTGCAATGATGTGCGGTATGTCAGCGTATGCCGTGGAAGCGCCAACTAACAACAACGATAGACCCATTGTGGAAGAATCTTGGCGAATTCTCTCTCAAGCAGATTACGTCTCTTTGTTGATGGAAAAACTGGATTTCTCCGAAGAAGAAGCTTCTTCCAAGGCACAGTCCGTTTTCCAGCCCATCAATGATGCTTCTTTGTTTACGTCAGCTGCTTCTACCAGACTTGTAGAATACAGTCGTCTGGTTTATCCCAACAGCGGCTGTAAGAGCTATGGAATGGGTGTTGATTATGGGTTTACTGCACTTGTAACAACTGATACCTTTCCTTCTTTTCTGGAAATTCGGGATACTTGGTCAAGGGCATATGGTTCTGGACCGCATACCTACAACGGCAATTCACCGTCTGCTATGATTCGCAGTTCCTATGAGGTACAGCTTGTTGGTAGCGGGCAGTTAGAAGTGGCTGTTCAAAATGGTATTTCCGTAGAAGGTAGTATTACCGCTGGAGAACTTGTAAACATCGGATACTCAGTGGCTTCTTCCTCCAGTACAACAACCTACTATCGTATTCCAGTTTCTATTAACACGATTATTAAACAACCTTGGGCAACGTAACTGGAGATAATTGAGGACGATCGTATGAATAAAAAGCAGTTTCTCTCCTTGATTATAAGCTTATTTCTGTGTTTTATGATGCTGTCTGGTGCGATTATTTGTCATGCATATGTTGTAAGAGACGCTATGCTAGTCGCAGTGTCTGATTTGTCGACTTTAATAGAGCATCATTTGGACACATCAATAAGTCCTGCGGTCACTGAACTCAACCGCATTCACTATGCGATCGAAAATTCAAAAGAATGACAGAAACTGTACCATTTCGCTGTTCCTTCTTCTATAATTATGGAATCTGAATTTATAACGTATAATCTTGTTCCTATGGCTGTTACATTAATTAATACAGTTATAAACATTGCCATTTTGGCTGTATTAATTCTTGGTCTTACACGGATTATTTCATTTTTAAAGAAGTAGAAAACCCCCGCCTTTCGAAAGACGGGGGTTTTCTGCGCTTTTACGCGGTTTTGAACCTTACTTCTTCAGGTTGAACCAAGCGTCGCGGCCCAGGTACTGTGCAACATCGCCCAGCTCCTCCTCGATGCGGAGCAACTGATTGTACTTCGCAACGCGGTCGGTACGGGACGGTGCACCGGTCTTGATCTGGCCAGCGTTCAGAGCAACTGCGAGGTCGGCAATGGTAGCGTCCTCAGTCTCGCCCGAACGATGCGATACAACTGCGGTGTAGCCTGCACGGTTTGCCATCTGGATTGCGTCCAGAGTCTCGGTCAGAGAACCGATCTGGTTTACCTTGATCAGGATGGAGTTTGCAACGCCGAGGTCGATGCCCTTCTTGAGACGGGTAACGTTGGTTACAAACAGGTCGTCGCCTACCAGCTGGATCTTGTCGCCCAGAGCCTTGGTCAGCATATCCCAGCCTTCCCAATCCTCTTCGGCCATGCCGTCCTCGAGGGAGATGATCGGGTACTTCTCCGCGAAGC
>JBJDZO010000041.1:0-5032 GCA_051868095.1 Butyricicoccus sp.
GTATCCCCGGCTTCGATTGACATATCCCCGCGATAGCGCACGCTGTGCGTCAGCCGCAGTCCATAATATGCGAGCGCAGCCTGTGCGACCGCTTCCGCGCGCGCCGCATCGGCCACAAAGGGCGATGAAATCGTCTTGCGCTCCCCGTCGTCCGGGTCGAGCACCACAATATAATCCTGACTTTTGAGCTGATCGCTGGCCGCATCATACACAAAATACTTGACATTCACCGACGTATACCGCTTGCCCTGCGTGATCGTCGGCTTGCTCCATGCGTTGTCATAATCAATCGTGCTGCTGGCTGCGGGCGGCTTCCATGGTGCAAGATGATAGCTGCCGTCGCGGTCGATCTTCCAATACCCAGCGCACGCAACCGCAAGCTGTCCCATCGCATCGGCCCGCGGCACGTCCTCTCCGATGTACTGATTGACCACGATCCCCGCAAGCGCAGTATCGACCGTAACCGGCTCCCCGACATCCGCGAAAATCCGCGCCACAGCTTGGGTGACAGTCTGGGTGTCGGTGCCGTCCGCATCATAGTTCCGGCTTTCAAACGCCATCGACGGCCGGCAGGTCAGACTGGCCTTGTCCTCCTGCGTATCGTCTGGCCACGCGGCCACATAGAAATCCCCCATGTTTACAAACTCGTCCACCCCATCGACCAGAATGCCCAGCCGCGCAGACACCTTCATCTTCTGCCGCAGATAAGCAATCAGGCCCTTAGGATTGACGATGTCGAATTTCTTGTCTGCGTTATCAAACACCACAGTAAACTCCGGCAGCGTGAGTGCGGTCTCAAACGGCTGAATGCACTCGGAGAACGCAAATTCATAGGTATTTTCCGGTGTAAACAGATAAATCTGTCCGGGCAGCACCTGTGCAATCTTGGCCATGCGCAGCGGCGTGTTCCAGCGCGTCACGATCACCCGAAACCGCTGCACGCCGATCTGCGGCAGATCAACCGCGCAGACGGCAGCGTTGTTTTCGACCTCCTGCGTTTGAAGCAGCGCGCCATCCGCGCCGTAAAGCTCCACCGTGAACACGCGCGCCCATTCCCCGCCCGGCGCATCGAAGTACACCGACACGCCGATGAGGTCATACGCCTTGTCCATCACATACTCGACATACGGATACGGCTCCGCAAACGCCCCGTTTTCATCGCAGATCGCCGACGAAAAGAATCCGATCTGCTGCTCCGGGATGCGGTCATCCATCAGCGAAAAGCTGCCGTCCAGAATCAGCCGATCCGGTTCGCAGGTCGCCCATTTGGCGCTCATCCGGCACACGCCGTTTTTCACCTGTGCCAGACGGCTGGCCGGTGCCTCCGTGCTCGCCTGAACCTCTGCGCCTTCCACGCTTCCGGGCGGCAAAAAACCAAACGACGCTTCAAAGGTATCGCGTTCGCTGTCGGCATGAATCGCGGCTTTATAGCCGCTGCTGGTCTCGATCATACCTCCTGAAACACCGCCCCTGCCTTGGTATAGAAGCGCGGCCGGCCGCCGAGCACTTCCCCGACGCCCGGCGCATCCCGGCGGATGCATTTGCACAGCGCCGTGACCGTTTCCCCGGTGTAGGGCGAAACGAACGTCACCGGCCGCGCAGTGCGCCGCAGCTCCATGCATTTGGCGTAGAACTGCGCCTGATACGCGGTGCTCAGCACCACGCCATCGAGCGACAGCGTGAGTTTCCACTTTTCCGCCGCGTCATATTTTGTAATCAGCCGCCCGGAAACCGTCTGCCGCTGGGTGTCGCTGCCCATTAACTCAGCCGTACAGCCCAGATGCGGCGGCAGCTTCAAGCCGTCAATGTCGAGAATCATGGATTTCCCTCCTTACAAGGTTTTCGGCATCACGCTCATAGCAATGCGGACGATATCCTCGCGTGAGGGCGCGAAATACCGTCTGCGGCGGCTGCCCTCATCGTTGTAAGCGTCCCAACTGGCGCGCGCCATGCGTGTGCTGTCCAGATAAAGGTCCACCTGCTTAGGAATCGCGTCAAAAATCGCGTCTCCAATCAAGGTCATGCCTTCGACCAGCGCATCCCCGAGCGCCTTTGCAAACACCTCACGCCAGTCCCCGGCATCCCCGCCGGAACTCTGCGCCGTAGGCGTGACCGCATACCGCGCGGCGGCGTCCAAATTGGACACGGTTTCGGGAATCTGATTTCCCAGCCCGGCAACGGCCTGCTGTGCCAGCCCAGCGAGCTGCACCGCCTGTTCGGCAATGCCGCCGGTGAGCATGCCGCCGATCACGCCGAGCGTCTGCGCGACCGTCTGTGCGATGCCCGCTTCTCCGCCGCCGATGGTCAGCGGGACGTTGAGGCCATCCAATTCGGCCTGTGCCTGTTCAAGCGCAAGCATGGTCTTTCGGGCGTACAGCGTGCCGTATTCAGCCAGTTCCGCGTCGGACAGTTTGGTGAGCGCGGTGATTTCGTCAACCGCCTTTGGCCCCTGCTCACGCAGTTCTTCGAGCAGATCGGCACCCACGCCGCGCGCTTCGAGCGCCGCAAGCCCTTCCTGCCAAGACTCAAACGCTTCGACCTGTCCTTTCAGCCGCTTCAGCAGATCGGTGCCGGTTACTTCACTGTCGCGTGTGACCTCGTCGAACACGCCCGCAAAGCCCCGCAGCGCATCCGCGCGGCTGTTCAGGTTCTGCTCGTATTCCGCGAGCGCCTGTTCCTGCTCCTTCTGAAGCTTTTGTTCTGCGGCCTGCTGCTCCTCAAGCAGCGACTGCTTGGCCGAATAGATTTTCTTATCGATCTCATGCAGCTCATCGGCCTGAAATTCGGTCAGTCTACGGAGGTCCTGCCAAAAATCCAGCTCCTCCTGTAAAGTTAACGGATTGTAAAACTTCTTGTCATCGACCCAGCTGACCGCCTCGTCCAGCAGATATTTGGACAGCTCCTGCACGGTCTGGATAGCGACCTTTTCGGTCTTTTCCACGCCTTTTGCGATACCGGTCGGGATATGCTTGCCGACCTTGTCGCGGAACTCGGTCGAAGGCGAGTGAATGCCGAGTGCATCCTGAAATCCCTGCACGAAATCGCCGCACCAGCCGGCAATCTTGTTTTTAATCCAGCCCGCCATGTCGGTGATGCCGTTCCAAATGCCCCGCACGATGTCCGCGCCGACCGACGCAACCCGGCCGGGCAACTCCTTTAACGTCGTGGTCACAGTGGTCACGACTTCGCCCATTTTGGCGGCGGCCGTGCGGACCATTTCCGTGCCCCATGCAAGGAGTTTCTGCACCGCTTCGGTGAGAAACGTCCAAATGCGTCCCGGAAGCCGGGAAAACCAGTCCGCGACCGTTTGGATGGTGTCTGATGCTGCCGCGCCCGCGCTGGCCGCCGTCTGACTGCCCCACGCTGCAACTTTCTGCACCGCTTCGGTGAGGAACGTTCCAATGCGTCCCGGAAGCTGGGAAAACCATGTGCTGATGTTTTCCACGACCTGCGGAATGGTCTGGGTGACGAAGGTTTTGACGTTTGTGCCCCATTCCTTCACCTTGACCAGCGCAGTACCGAGCGCGTAACCGATTTTATACGGCAGCTGCTCAAACCATGCAGCCATGGATGCAATCCACGCCGGAACCGATGTGGTAAAAAACTGCACAATGGCGTTCCAGCCGCTCACGAAGAACGCTTTGATGCTCTCCCACACGGCTCCGAGCGCGGCGGGCGCGGCCTGAAAGAACGCTATGGCGCTGTTCCAAGCGTTCGGGATGGTTTCGGTAAAAAAGGCGCAGATGCTGCCCCAGACCTCTGCCGCCGTCTTCCGGATGACCGTCCACGCACGGATGACACCTTCGCGGAAACCGTCGTTCGTATTCCACAACGTAATCAGCCCGGCAGCCAGCGCGGCTACGGCAGCAATCACAAGCGTAACCCATCCCCCGATCGGCGCAAGCGCTGTTCCGAGGGCGGTTAGGATGGGAATACCCGAAGCGATTGCACCAATCACGCCCTGCACCGCGATCACAAGCGGTGCAAGCTTGATCACGCCAAACGCCGCGGCAATCCCGGCGACAATTGATACAATCTGTGTACCGTGCTCCACGAGCCACGAAAATGCATCCGCAATCTGCTGTCCGATTGCCGCGAAGTCCACTTCCTTGATGCGTTTCACGAGGTCGCGCAGCAGCGGCACCAGCTCCTGCCCGAGCGGCAGCAGCACATCGGTCTGCATCGTGCGTCCGAGTTCCCCGAGCACACTGCCAAGATCGTCATATTTCACCGCGTCCAGCTCATTCATGGACGCATGCGTCCGGTCAAACTGGTCGTTTAGCTGGGTCAATGCCTGCACGCCCTCTGCGCCGAGGTCTTCCCACATGGTGCCGTACAGCTCTACGCCGAGCTGGTTTTGCTTCACCTTATCGTCCATCTGGAACAGCTTTTCGTTGACCTTCTGGAAGGCTTCGGCCGCCGCGTCGCCGCCCGTGACGAACGCCTTTTTTGTCGCGTCGGCGTTCAGACCGAGCGTTTTGAACGCATCATCGGCCGTGCCGTCCTTCACGCGGATGCCAAATTCCTTGACCGCGTCGCCCAGCTTATCGACCGAAAACGTGCCGGTTTCCGCGCCCGATGCCAGGCTATTGAACATATCCTCGGCATCAAAGCCAAGCTGCTTGAAATGCACGGAATATTCGTTGATCGTGTCCAGCAGATCATCGTTTTTGTTCAGGCCGTTCTGTGCGCCCTGCGCGATGAGGTTGAAGGCCTCCTCGCCGCTCATGCCGAACTGATCGACCAACATATTTGCCGTGCGCACGGACTCCGCAACGTCAAAATCGAACGTATCCCGCAGGCGCAGCGCATCGGTGGTCATGCGTTCGATATTCGCCGGGTCAAGGTCTCGGGCGTTCTGCGCGACAACCGCCATGGCCGCGCCGATGTCGGCCATATCCTCGCCATAGTTCCCGGCGTAAATGCTCTTCATCGCGTCCGCGAAGCCGTTCAGATGGTCTTCTGAAATGGCGGTCGCGGCGGAAAAGCTATTCACAGCCTATTGATACTCGGTTGTAAATTTGCTTGCCGC
>JBJDZO010000042.1:0-4998 GCA_051868095.1 Butyricicoccus sp.
GCGGCGGTCTGGCAGCCGGTCTCGGCTCGATGTTCTTCGACCTGATGACGCCCGAATATGTGCCCGAAGCTTGGATCACCTTCATCCGTTTCTTCCTGATGGCGTACATCTGCGGCGCGATTGCACACGCGGGCGGTGCACAGGGCCGCAGCAATGGCCGCAACATTGTGGCAAGCATCGTTGCCGCACTGTTCTCCAGCGTGTTCTATGCCGCAAAGAATATCATTGTTCTGATGCTCGCAGGCAGCGCCTTCGGCCCGGCCTTCATTGCCAACATCCCCAAGCTGGTCACTTCGCTGCCGAATGTGGTCATCGCGGTGGTTGTTACAGCAGTGCTCACGCCCATCCTGCGCCGTGCGCTCGCGTCCACCAACTTCTACCGTCAGATCGGTATGCAGCAGTAACAAAAACCCCGGAATGAAATGCTCATTCCGGGTTTTGCTCTAATTCGGCCACGCCCGCCACGGTGCGCCGCCCGCGCTCATCGAGCGCACGCCAGCGCGTCAGGAGCGCCCGCTCGTCGGGGGTAAGCGGTTCGGCATCCGGGCTGTCCGTGCGGCCAATCAGGTAATCGACCGTCACGCGGTAATACGCCGCCAGCGTGTCCAGCACGGTCAGGCTGGGCTGACGTTTGCCCGCTTCGTACATCGAATATGCCTCGCGGCTGACCCCCAGCAGCCGGGCCAGCTCGGTCTGGGTCACGCCCGCCTGTCTGCGCAGCTCGCCCAGCCGTAATTGCACTGCCATATCGGCCCCTCCTTGTCGGTTTTTCTTTTATGTAACATATTGTAACACACCATATTCAAAATTCAATCAACTTACATATAAATTATCTATTTGTTTATATATACTAAATTTTCATATTATTTCTGGTTATTTTGTGTCTATCATAAAAATATTGTAAATGATACACTGAATATAGTAATCCTTCAAAAATCCTGACAAAACCCTAAAGGCAATGTCCGCATCGCAGACGAAATTCGAACAGGAGTATGCTATGAAAGGTTCCACCGTCGGTATGCTTTTATTTCTCGCTATGGTCTTTCTACTTTCCATGGTTTTCCTCGGACTCATTCTGGCAGGAGATCTGCGTGACGATCAGGTGCGCGGGATTATCTCCGTGGCAGCGCTGCTCGGCATCGCCGGTCTGGGCATCGCTCTTCGGTACAGCGAAAAATAATTTCACACTTTTGCTTGACAAAGCGTAAAACGCCGCATATAATATCACCATACAGCAAAACCGCTGACGAAGACGAGTAGCCCGGAAACTGACTTCCAAGAGAGCCGCAGGCGGTGCGATTGCGGCAGGCACAGACCGGTGTGAATGGACTTCTGAGGGCAAGGCGAAAGGGATTTTCCCGAGTATCTGCGCCGGGTTCCCCACCCGTTACCAGAGGGGCGCGCATCCACAATGTGCGCGGCCAGAGCGGGCGTTTTTACGCCAATCCGGGTGGTACCGCAGAAGAGATTTCAGCTTCTGTCCCAGAACATGGGGCAGAAGCTTTTTTATTTGCCCTGATATTCCAAATTTCATTTGACTGCATACGAAAGGAAGCGATTCTCATGCCGAAGATTCCCCACAGACTGTATTTGACCGAAGACCAGATGCCGCGCCAGTGGTACAACCTGCGCGCCGATATGCCCGAGCAGCCCGATCCGATGCTCAACCCCGCCACCGGCAAGCCGGTGACCGAGGAGGACCTGTACCCGATCTTCTGCAAGAAGCTCGCCCATCAGGAGATGGACAGCGAGACCCGCTATGTCGATATCCCCGAGCCGATTCTCGAGGAATACATGATCTATCGTCCGTCGCCGCTGATTCGTGCGTATAACCTCGAAAAAGCGCTCGATACCCCGGCAAAGATTTACTATAAGTTCGAAGGCAACAACACCTCCGGCTCGCACAAGCTCAACTCGGCCATCGCGCAGGCCTACTACGCCAAGGAACAGGGCCTGACCTCACTCACCACCGAGACCGGCGCCGGCCAGTGGGGCACTGCGCTGTCTGAGGCCTGCTCGTACTACGGTCTGGATCTGGAGGTTTTCCAGGTCAAGTGCTCCTATGAGCAGAAGCCCTTCCGCAAGGCCATCATGCAGGTGTTTAACGCCAACGTTACCCCGTCCCCGTCCATGACCACTGAGGCCGGCCGCAAGATTCTCGCTGAAAATCCCGACTCCACCGGTTCGCTCGGCTGCGCCATTTCCGAAGCCGTCGAAAAGGCGGTGACCACCGAAAACTGCCGCTATGTGCTCGGTTCGGTGCTCAATCAGGTGCTGCTGCACCAGTCCATCATCGGTCTGGAAAGCAAGACCGCGATGGAGATTCTCGGGGAATATCCGGATATCATCATCGGCTGCGCAGGCGGCGGCTCCAACCTCGGCGGCCTGATTGCACCGTTCATGCAGGATAAGCTGACCGGCAAGGCCAATCCGCGCATTATCGCGGTCGAGCCGGCTTCCTGCCCGTCGCTCACCCGCGGCAAGTACGCCTACGACTTCTGCGATACCGGTAAGGTCACCCCGCTCGCCAAGATGTACACCCTCGGTTCGGGCTTCATCCCGGCGCCCAACCACGCGGGCGGCCTGCGCTATCACGGCATGAGCCCGATTCTGTCCAAGCTGTACCACGACGGCTACATGGAGGCCACTTCGGTACGCCAGACCGATGTATTCGACGCCGCGGTTTACTTCGCACAGAAGGAAACCATTCTGCCCGCACCCGAGTCGTCCCACGCCATCCGCGTTGCCATCGATGAAGCCATCAAGTGCCGCGAATCGGGCGAGGCTAAGACCATTCTGTTCGGCCTCACCGGTACCGGTTTCTTCGACATGACCGCGTACACCGAACACCACAACAAGACCATGAAAAACTATATCCCGACAGACGAGGAGCTGGCGGTTGGCTTCGCGTCTCTGCCCAAGATCCCGGGCGTACAGGAATAACGCACATATCTCCTTTTACCTTTTGGAAAAGCCTGAAACCATCCAGTTTCAGGCTTTTTCTTGCATTATCACATCGTTTCTGCTATGATAAAGGCAAAATCCCTGCAAAGGAGCACAGCATGAGCGAATATCTGCACAAGGTTCAATATTACGAAACCGACCGGATGGGTGTGACCCATCATTCCAACTATATCCGCTGGATGGAAGAAGCGCGTGTCGCTTTCCTCGATGAAATCGGCTGCAACTACGCACGGCTCGAATCGATGGGGATTTCTTCCCCGGTGATCGGTGTGGAGGGCGATTACAAAAACACCACCACCTTTGACGATGTGGTGCACATCACGCTTTCGGTGCGCGAATACAATGGTGTCAAGCTGGTCATCGGCTACGAAATGACCTGCGGCGGCAAACCGGTCTTTTCGGGCACGTCCCGCCACTGTTTTCTTTCGGCCGCAGACGGCAAAATTCTGCGCTTGCAGCGGCAATATCCCGATCTGCATGCCACCCTTCAGAAATATGCCGAAGCATAAAAAATCCCCCTGGGTTCAGGGGGATTTTTTTAGGCAAGCACGGGCTGCTCCGTGGGTGCAGCCGGCTCGTTTGCTGCTGGATGATAGGTGCGCACCAGCGCCTGAATCCGTGCACGGATATCCGGACTGTTCTCCTCGCAGGCTTCGCGCAGGCCGTCGAGCAGCCGCTCCTCATCGAAATCATTGAAATGCCCGATGAAAATCAGCTCGTTCGGAGTCTTGTCCAGTCCCTCGTCCTGCATGAGCAGCTCCTCAAACAGCTTTTCACCCGGCCGCAGACCGGTGTACACAATTGGAATGTCCACATCCGGCTCCAGTCCGCACAGGCGGATCATGTTGCGTGCCAGATCATCGATGCGCACCGGGTCACCCATGTCGAGCACAAACACTTCGCCGCCCTGCGCATAGGCGCATGCCTGCAAAACCAGCGAGACCGCTTCGGAAATGGTCATAAAATAGCGAATAATGTCCTTGTGCGTTACGGTCACCGGACCGCCATGCGCGATTTGCCGCTGGAACAATGGGATTACGCTGCCGTTCGAGCCGAGCACGTTGCCGAACCGCACGGCTGTGAAACAGGTGGCGGAATGCTTGTTCATCACCTGCACAATCATCTCGCAGATGCGCTTGGTCGCGCCCATGACGTTTGTGGGATTGACCGCCTTATCCGAGGAGATCAGCACAAAGGTTTCCGCGCCATACCGATCGGCCATGTGCGCGATGTTCCATGTGCCGAACACGTTGTTTTTCACCGCCTCATTCGGGCTGTCCTCCATGAGCGGCACGTGCTTGTGCGCCGCCGCATGGCAGACAATCTGCGGGCGGAAGGTGCGGAACAACTGATCCACACGTGCATCGTCGCGCACGGAGCCGATCCATACGATCAAATTCAGCGTGGGATATTGATATTTCAGTTCCTGCTGAATGTCATAGGCGTTGTTTTCGTAAATATCAAAGATAATCAGTTGTCTTGGGTTTTGTGCGGCAATCTGACGGCACAGTTCGCTGCCAATCGACCCGCCGCCGCCCGTCACGAGCACGGTTTTTCCCGCGATGACGCTGCCGATCTGCTTCAGATCGACCTGCACGCGGTCACGGCCGAGCAGATCTTCCACCGCGATGTCACGCAGCTGGCTGACGCGCACCTGTCCGCTTGCAAGCTGGTACAGACCCGGAATGGTACGGATGCGGCAGCGGGTTTGCTGGCACAGCTCGACAATGGCCCGCCGTTCGCGCACCGGAACCGACGGCAGCGCAAAAATGATATCCTTGATGCCGTAGTGCTCGGCATACCGCACGATGTCCTCCCGTCCGCCGACGATGCGCACGCCGAGCAGATAGGTGCCTTGTTTGTTCGGGTCGTCATCGATGATGCAGACCACCTTATTGCGGCTGTGCGCACTGCGCTGCAATTCCCGCAGCACAAGCGCACCGCCCGCGCCGCCGCCAATCAGCATGGTCGGGCACCGGTCGGCACGCGGCCGGCTGCGAAAACGCCGCAGGATACGGTAGGTATACCGCACCG
>JBJDZO010000043.1:0-4994 GCA_051868095.1 Butyricicoccus sp.
TTCACCAGCAAGGCGCTGCGCATCTATATGGCCTGCTCACTGCTGTTCGGCATCCAAATCGCCTGCCAGATGACCTTCATGTCCATCGGCAGCGCTGCGTCGTCGATTCTGGTTGCGGTTATGCGCAAATTCGTTCTGCTGCTGCCGCTGATTTACCTGATGCCGCGCCTGCTGCCGTCCGATCCGACCACTGCGGTTTACATGGCCGAACCGATTGCCGATTTCTTCGCCGTAACGTTCACGGCCTTTCTGTTCCGCTTCCAGTTTGGGCGTTCGCTCGAACAGATCCGAAGCTGATACGCTCCTGCCCGTTGACTTTCCAGGCTCGCAAGATTATAATAATTGGTGTCGAAAAGTGCGCGAAAACATAAAAAAACACATTTTTCATAAGGATACCACTTGCTCCGGGAGGAATCACAATGACCGAACAAACTCTGCCATCTTGTCCGGTGGAGACTACGCTTATGCTGATCAGCAGCAAATGGAAGGTTCTCATTCTGCGCGACCTGATTCACGGCGCCATGCGCTTCGGCGAATTGCAGCGCTCGGTCGGCAACGTATCGCAAAAGGTACTGACGGCGCAGCTCCGCCAGATGGAAAACGACGGCCTGCTCACCCGTCTGGTGTATGCTGAGGTGCCGCCCCGCGTGGAGTACGCGCTCACCGATCTTGGGCGCAGTTTAAAACCCGTTCTCGACGCGATGTCGAATTGGGGAGCATCCTATCAGGAACGATAAAAAAAGACCTGCTTCGGCAGGTCTTTTTCTTTTAGGCGGCGATGCCGAGGGGCGAGAACAGAATGGAAATGCCCACAGCAATCAGGATGCCGATCACCGATACAATGCGGCGGTATTTCCACGGAGTCAGATCGACCGCGCCCACATCCTCGGGGACGTATTCTTCGACGCCCTTGAAGCGGTAAAAAACAGGAAGGATATTGCATGTTGATTTTCCTGTTTTTCTTTACCACCTTGGCCGCACTATCATTTTTCCGTGCAGAATAACGTGAAATTGCCCAAATCAGATTGTTAGTTTTTATTTAAATACCACAATTTTTCATGTTTTTTCTTGAAAATCCTGTGTTAATCCTGCGGCACGTCCCGTACATTTGTAACATTTCGAAAACAGCGGTTGCAAAAGTATTCCCTGTTTTCTTTTGCGATTCTCCTTTGCAAAAGCCCCGTTTCCTGCCGTGTTTCCGCTTTACAAGCGCCGTGCGCGGTGGTATAATGTCCGGGATGGATGGTATTCCTCGGCGGAGGAAACTATACTATTGCTTTTTTGTATGATCTTTTTATTTCCGGTGTGGGCTGAATTTGCGTCATACTATCCGAAAGGAAGGTGACAGCATGAAAATCGGTATCATCGGAGCAGGAAAAGTCGGCTTTACTCTGGGGAAATTCTTCTCTCAGGGCGGCATTCGGATTACCGGCTACTTCAGCAGGAACCCAGAAAGCGCCCGCGAGGCCGCAGCGTTTACTCATTCTTCTTTCTACGACACATTACAGCCACTCATCGAAGAAAGTGACGCAATTTTCATCACCGTTCCGGACGGGGCGATTCCGGCTGTCTTTCAGCAGGTGCGCCAATTTAAGATCACGAACAAGTACATATGTCATTGCAGTGGCGCGCTGTCCGCCGCGGAGGCTTTCCCCGCAATCGGCGGCACCGGCGCACACGGCTTCTCCATCCATCCGCTTTTTCCCATCAGCAGCAAGTATGATGCTTACCGGGAACTGACGGATGCTTTTTTTTGCCTCGAAGGCGAAACCGCATATCTGCCGGTTTTCCAGTCCCTGCTCGAAGGGCTTGGATGCCGCACGCAGATTCTCCGCGCAGAACAGAAAATCCGCTACCATGCCGCCTGCGCCATGGCAAGCAATCTGGTCTGTGCGCTCGTGCAGCAAAGCGCCGATCTGCTGGTCTCCTGCGGATTTCCGCCGGAGCGAGCCGCCGAAGCGCTTGCGCCGCTCATCCGCAGCAACGTCCAGCACGTGCTTGCGGACGGCGTACAGGCTGCGCTGACCGGCCCGGTCGAACGCTGCGACACCACAACCGTCGCAAAGCATTTGCAGGCCATGCCGGATGCCGCGCTGCGCGAAACCTACCGTCTGCTGAGCAGCCGCCTGATTGATGTCGCGGCCGCCAAACATCCGCAGACCGACTACTCCCCCATGCGGGAATTACTCATCGGAAGGAGAACGGAACCGTGAAAACCACCGCAATGACCTTTTTGCAGATGAAACAGCAGGGCCGGCGCATCTCTGAGCTGACCTGCTACGATTACTCGACCGCCAAGCTGATGGAGGCCGCGGGCGTACCGGCCATTCTGGTCGGCGATTCGCTCGGCAACACCATCCTCGGCTATCCGGATACGCTGTCGGTCACTATGGAGGACATGATCCATCACAGCGCCGCGGTTGCCCGCGCGTGCAGCAGCACCATGGTCATCATGGACATGCCGTTCATGTCCTATCAGACCTCGGTTTATGACGCGGTCAAGAACGCTGGCCGCCTGATGAAGGAAGCACGCGGGCAGGCCGTCAAGCTGGAAGGCGGCGCAGCCGTTGTGCCGCAGATCCGCGCGATTGTGGATTCCGGCATCCCGGTACAGGCCCACATCGGCATGACGCCCCAGTCGGTCAACGCGCTCGGCGGCTTCAAGGTGCAGGGCAAGGGCGAAGCCGCGGCCAAAAAGCTGCTCGAGGACGCTTATGCCGTACAGGAGGCGGGCGCATTCTCGGTCGTGCTCGAGTGTACGCCCCCCAAGCTGTCCGCCCTGATTTCCAAAAAGCTGACCATCCCGACCATCGGCATCGGTGCGGGCGCGGGCTGCGACGGACAGGTGCTGGTGTATCAGGACATGCTCGGCATGTTCACCGACTACGTGCCCAAGTTCGTCCGGCAGTTTGCGAACGTCGGGGAAATCATGACGAACGCCTTCCACGACTATATCCACGCGGTGGAAGCGGGTGCCTTCCCGACCGAAGCCCATTCGTACATCAAATCCGATTGCAGCGACGAATATCTCGCCATGCTCGACCAAACCATGTAATAACGGAGGAACCATACCATGAAAATTGCTGTTACGATTGAAGAAGTCCGTGCGCAGGTACGCGCATGGCGCAAAGAAGGCCTGACCGTCGGTCTGGTGCCGACCATGGGCTACCTGCACGAAGGGCATGCCAGCCTGGTCGCCGCTTCGATCAGCCAGTGCGACCGCACGGTTGCTTCGGTGTTCGTCAACCCGACCCAGTTCGGCCCGGGCGAAGACCTTGAGACCTATCCCCGCGATTTTGAGCACGACTGCGCGCTGCTCGAAAGTCTGGGCTGTGATCTGGTGTTCCATCCCGAACCGTCTGAAATGTATCCGGAGGGCTTCGCCACCTACGTGGAAATCCAGTCCGACATGCCGAGGCAGCTGTGCGGCAAGACCCGCCCGATTCATTTCCGCGGCGTATGCACGGTCGTCAGCAAGCTGTTCCACATCGTGACCCCGGACAAGGCATTCTTCGGCCAGAAGGACGCCCAGCAGCTCGCCATCATCCGCCGCATGGTGCGCGACCTGTCCATCGGCATTGAAATCGTCGGCTGTCCGATCGTCCGCGAGGCCGACGGTCTGGCCAAGTCCTCGCGCAACACCTATCTGAACGAAGCCGAGCGCAAGGCCGCGCTGGTGCTGTCGCAGAGCGTATTCCTTGGCCAGAAAATGGCCGCGGAGGGCGAAACCGACACCGACAAGATCGTTGCCGCGATGACCGCGCACATCGAGGCCGAGCCGCTTGCCCGCATCGACTATGTTTCGGCAGTGGACGGCGTTACCATGATGCCGGTGCATGAAATCCGCGGCACTGTGCTGGTGGCGATGGCGGTTTACATCGGCAAGACCCGCCTGATCGATAACTTTATCGTGGAGGGCAAGTAAATGACGGTCGAAATGCTCAAGGGAAAAATCCACCGCGCAACGGTGGTACAGGCCGAGCTGGATTATGTCGGCTCGATTACGGTAGATGAGGATCTGCTTGACGCGGCAGGCATCTACGAATATGAAAAGGTCAGCATTGTGGACGTCAACAACGGCAGCCGCTTTGAGACCTACACGATTGCAGGCGAGCGCGGCTCGGGCATGATCTGCCTGAATGGCGCGGCGGCACGCTGCGTTTCGGTCGGGGATAAGATCATCCTGATGGCTTACGCCCAGATCACCCCGGAGGATATCCAAAACGGCTATCATCCGAACGTGGTGTTTGTGGATGAACAGAACCACGTTTCCCGCATCACGACCTATGAAAAACACGGCCTCCTGAAGGACATGGAATAAACAAACCGGCCTGTTATCAAAAAAAATCCCGCCGGGTTTCCCGGCGGGATTTTTCTCTCGATTACATACCGCAAATCTGTTTGAGCGCCTCGTACATCTGCCCGGATACCGGCGCATCCACATGCAGGCGCGCCGCTTCCTTGACAATGTATCCGCTGAAGGTTTCCAGCTCCACCTTGCGGCGGGCGTTGACATCCCGCTGCATCGAGCTGGTCGCGCCCTCCTCCAAAACATGGTAGAACTTATGGATAATGAAGTCCCGATCAGCGTCGGTCACATGAATCCCTTTGGCCCGCGCCACCTGATAGGCCTCCTCGACCAGCGCTTCATATTCAGCCGCCTTTTTAGGGTCACGGCGCAGCTCACCGATCGTGTTGTCATAACGGGCGGTTTCGACATTGTACGCGCAGTTCAGGATGTATTTCTTCCAGATTTCCGCAAGGATATCCTCATGCGCCTCGCAGTCAATGCCGGCGCCGTTCAACAGCTCGACCACTGCGCGGATTTTTTCGGTCTGCGCCGCATCGGCATTCTGAATCCCTACATGCACGTTGGCAAAATCGCCCTGCTGAGTGATTGAGAAATCCGGATTGGCGAAGGTGACAATATAAATCAGCGAATCGATGACCAGACCACAATCCAGATACTGCCGTGCCCGCTCGCCGGGGTCTAC
>JBJDZO010000044.1:0-4964 GCA_051868095.1 Butyricicoccus sp.
GACCCGCGCCAGCGCGCGACCTCGGCCGGTCCGCTGACCTCCAAGCTCATGACCGAAGCGCTCGAACGCAGCGTGCGGGGCAAGGGCATCCGCATCTTCGACCGCATGCTTGCGGCCCATCTGCTCGTCGAGGACGGCAAAATCTGCGGCCTGATCGCGGTCGATCTGGACCGCGTACACGAGCCGGACCACGGCCTGACCCTGTTCGCCGCGCCGCATATTATTCTTGCGACCGGCGGCCCGGCGGGCGTGTACGCCGATTCGGTTTACCCCTGCGGCCACACCGGCATGTCCGGTCTGGCGCTGGAGGCGGGCGCGGAAGCGGCCAACCTCGAACAGTGGCAGTACGGTCTGGCTTCGACCGACTTCCGCTGGAACGTGTCCGGCACCTATCAGCAGGTGCTGCCGCGCTACATTTCGGTCGATCCCGACGGCACCGAGCACGAATTTCTGCCCGACTACTTCAGTTCGCCGCAGGAAGCGCTCGATGCGGTGTTCCTCAAGGGCTATCAGTGGCCGTTTGACGTGCGCAAGCTGGAAGGCTCGTCGCGCATCGACCTGATTGTGCACCACGAGACCGCCGACCTCGGCCGCAAGGTGTATATGGACTTCCGTACCGACCCGATTGGGCTGGACGCGGAATTTTCCGGCCTGTCGGCGGAAACCTATCAATATCTGGCAAATTCGGGTGCGCTGCTGCCGACACCGCTCGCCCGTCTTGCACATATGAATCCGGATGCCATCGCGCTTTACCGCGCACACGGCATTGACCTCGCCCGGGAGCCGCTGCGTGTCGCGGTCTGCGCCCAGCACTGCAACGGCGGCATCGCCGTGGACGGCGACTGGCAGACCTGCGTAAGCGGCCTGTATGCGGCGGGCGAAGCCGCGGGCACCTTTGGCGTGTACCGTCCGGGCGGTTCGGCGCTCAACTCGACCCAAGTGGGTTCGATGCGTGCCGCCGAGCACATCGCGTACACCTCCGACCCGGCGGCGTTCGATGCGGAAGCCTTCGCGGCGTGCGCGGCACGCACGGCTGCCCCGTGGATCGACGCGCTCACCGGCTGTCTGGCACGCGCGGACGCGGCCAGCACCGACTGGAAGCTGCGCAAAAAAATGCAGCGCGCCATGAGCGACAAGGCCGGCCTGCTGCGCGACCCGGACGCCATGCGTGCGCTGCGCGAGGAAATCCCACTGTCCGATTTCTGGCACACCTTTACCCCGGCGGGGGCGGGCGGCGTGCTTTCGCTGCTCAAAACCCGCGACATGCTGCTGACGCAGGCGGCGGTGCTCGATGCCATGCTGCTTTCGGCGGAGGCGCGCAGCAGCCGCGGCGCCGGTCTGGTGTGCAGCCCGGACGGTGAAGCTCTCCCCATCCTGCCCCACCTGCGCTACGCAGCCCCCACCCCGGGCGGCGACGATCAGATTCTGTGTACCCGGCTGCATGACGGCGGCGTTTCTTCTTCCTTTGCGCCCGTCCGTCCCGCACCCGCGCCGCAGGACTGGTTCGAAACCGTCTGGAGCGACTACCGGGCACGCACCGCGCGGGTCACTCGGTCGGCGCGATGAGCGAAGCGTGCAGCTTCTTGAACTGGCTCGGGCTGACACCGTACCATTTGCGGAAGGCGCGGTAAAACCCGGCGTAGTCCCCGAAGCCGCAGGCATCCCACACCTTGGAAGCCGGCATACCTTCGAGCAGCAGCTTTTTCCCGGTGAGCAGGCGCATCTGGATGACATACTGATAGTAGGAGATGCGCATGTCCTGCTGGAACATGTGGGAAATGCTGAATTTGTTCGTGTAGAACACCTGCGCGACCGTTTCAAGCGACAGATCCCCGCACAGATTGTCCGACACATAGTGCAGAATGGCGGTCAGCAGGGTGGACCGTGCTCCGGCTTGGACCTGCCCCTCCTGCGCATGCACCGCGCGGTTGTAGTCGGACAGCACGCGCAGCAGCGCAGCCATACAGCTGCTGCGCCAGCAGGTATCCCGCTCGTCCGCCGTGCGGCACATGGTCATGAAGCTGCCGCCAAGGCTGGTCCACGCGGCGTCCGCGCTGCGCAGCAGGTACATCGGCTTCTGTCCCACCCGGCGGAAGGTCTCCAGATCGGGGTCGAGCGTGCACAGGCGCTCCATGCACTGGGCTGACACCCACAGCACATACCGCTCATACGGCACATCAAAATCGCGGAAAATCGGATTGTGGAGCGTGCTCGGCGGGATGACCAGCAGGTCACCCCGGCGCATTTCAAAGATCTGGTCATCCACCACATAGTCGATGTGCCCGCCGAGAAAGAAAAACAGTTCGTAGAACTCGTGGTAATGCGGCTCGATCTCGTGGTAATATGTATCGGTCGCGTGCTCGATTTCAAAGTCGCGCTCGGCCATGTACTGCTTGTGTACCCACGAGTTCGGCGCGGCATGGACAGAATTTCCCATCAGCTTCCCCTTTCTGCCAAATAGCAACATGCACAAGAAATCAAGATTTTTTATGTGCAACTAAGACAAGATGCGCGCAGTAAAAACAAGAATCACAATATTTCAACCAAAAATCACGATTCATTTTGTTTTTCGAAGTTACTATAATGGTACCATACTCCATGGACGAGAGCAAGCGCGCACCATCTGATCCGAAGCTTTCGCAGGCCGGTACCTCCTGCGGAACCCTGAATTCACAAAATTTACGAGACGGAGGGAAACACCCTATGAAAGCCTACAAAAGATTGCTCGCCGGCGTACTGGCGGCAACGGCACTGCTGGCAACGGCAGGCTGCGGCGGCAGCCAGGACCCCAAGCGTCTGCTGGTTGCGCACGGTCACGGCGATTGGCATCCGGTTCATATCGGTCTGAGCTACATGTGCGACGAAATGGAAAACGAGACCGATTACACGTTTGACATTTATCCGAACGGCCAGCTTGGCGACGACAGCGCCATGGTTCAGCTGGTCAAGGCGGGCGTTCTCGACATCGCCAAGGTTTCGGCTGGTGCACTCGAGCAGTTCAACCCGGCGTATTCCATTTTCTCGCTCCCCTATGTATTCCAGTCCACCGAGCACTACTTCAACGTTATGAACAACTCGGAAGCCGTGCAGGAGATCTTCGAATCCACCCGCAAGGACGGCTTCATTGCAATCGGCTGGTTTGACTCGGGCGCACGTTCGATTTACACCAGCAAGGAAGGCCCGGCCGCTTCTCCGGCAGACCTCAAGGGTCTCAAGATCCGTACCATGAACAGCCCGACGTCGGTTACCATGATCAACAACATGGGCGCGGCAGCAACCCCGATGTCCTCGGGCGAGGTTTACACCTCCCTGCAGCAGGGCATCATTGACGGCGCGGAAAACAACGAAACCGTTCTCGTTGATGACGGCCACGGCGAAGTTGCCAAGAGCTACACCTACACCCAGCATCAGTACCTGCCCGATATCGTTATCATCTCGATTGAAACCTGGGACAACATGACCGAGGAAGATCAGCAGGATTTGCGCGAGACGATGAAGGGCGCATGGCAGGCGCACGAGGATGAATGGCTCCAGATCGTAGACCGCAACAAGACCGGCGCCGCGGAAATGGGCGTTCAGTTCTACGAGATCGACAAGACCGCCTTCATCGAGGCCTGCAAGCCCCAGCAGGAAGAGTTCTGCGCAAAGAGCGAGGACAATGCCCGCTACTTCGCAGACTTCCAGAGCTATCTGAAGTAAGGAGGCGTCCGATATGAGAAAAGTAATTGACAAAATCATCGAGATCCTGTGTACTCTGATCATGGGCTACATGGTACTCGACGTCTGCTGGATGGTTATCGCGCGCTTCGTGCTCAAGAACCCGTCCACCACTTCGGAAGAAGTGCTCCGCTATCTGCTTGTCTGGACCACCATGGTCGGCGGCGCTTACGCCTACGGCCGCCGCAAGCATCTGGCCATCACCATGCTGACCAAGAAGCTCTCTCCCCGCGGTCAGAAAATCCTTGACATCTGTGTTCAGGCGGTTGTTATCCTGTTCTGTGTGGTTGTTATGATCATGGGCGACCTTCGCCTTGTGGAAACCACCTTCAACCAGATTTCTTCCGCTCTGCATCTCCCCATGCCGTATGTTTACGCAAGTATCATTGTCGGCGGCGTACTGATCGTATTCTACGCCATCATCTTCATCCTGGAAGACCTGAAGGCGATCAGCCATCCCGAGGCTGAGGCTTCGGCTGCCAAGCAGTAAAGAGAGGAGAGAACAACATGAGTGTATTACAAATCGGCCTGCTTCTTCTGGCCAGCTTTTTCCTGATGCTCGCGCTGAGCGTTCCGGTTTCCATCAGCTTGATCGTGTCGTCGCTCGTGACCGTTTCGGCCGCTCTGCCGCTCGACCTTTCCACCTTCGTTGCGTGCCAGAAGATGGTTTCCGGCGTGGACAGCTTCTCGCTGCTCGCCGTTCCCTTCTTCATCCTGACCGGCGTTCTGATGAACACCGGCGGCATTGCCCAGAAGCTCATTAACCTCGCAAAGGCCTTCGTAGGCCGCATCCCGGGCGGTCTGGCCCACACCAACATTGTCGGCAACACCATGTTCGGCGCTCTGTCTGGTTCGGCCGTTGCTGCATCCATCGCGGTCGGCGGTGTTATGCTCCCCGAGGAAGAGGCTGCCGGCTACGATAAGAAGTTTGCCGCTGCTGCAAACGTCGCTTCCGCACCGACCGGCCTGATTATCCCGCCGTCCGGTATCCTGATTATCTACGCGGTTCTGTCCGGTTCGTCGGTTGTCGGCATGATCATGTCCGGCTATGTGCCCGGCATCCTGTGGTGCCTCGCCTGCATGCTGGTTGCGTTTGTCATCGCCAAGAAGAACAAGTACCCGACCTCTGAGCGTCTGCCGGCCAGCGTGCTGTTCAAGTACTTCGTGGATGCCATCCCGAGCATCCTGCTGATCGTCATCATCATCGGCGGTATCTCCTCCGGTATCTTCACCGCGACCGAATCGGC
>JBJDZO010000045.1:0-4937 GCA_051868095.1 Butyricicoccus sp.
CATCAAGGACTATGTCACCGTGCAGGTCGATGAGCCCGAGCTGTGCCCGCGCTACACCGCCAAGATCGTCAAGAATATCAAGATTGAGCCTTCCCCGGCGTGGATGCGTGAGCGTCTGTTCGCGGCCGGTGTGCGCCCGATCAACAACATTGTCGATATCACCAACTATGTCATGCTGGAGTATGGCCAGCCGATGCATGCGTTTGACTACGCCTGCCTGTCCGATGGCAAGATCGTTGTCCGTCGTCCGCAGCCGGGCGAAGCCATCCAGACCCTTGACGGTCAGGATCGTGCCATTACCCCGGAAATGCTCGCCATCTGTGACGGTTCTAAGCCGGTCGCCATTGCGGGCGTTATGGGCGGCGCAAACTCGGAAATCACCGACGCGACCAAGACGGTTGTTTTTGAGTCGGCATGCTTCCACGGCGCAACCATCCGCATCACGGCCAAGGCGCTCGGCATGCGCACTGAGGCTTCCGGCCGCTTCGAGAAGGGTCTGGACGCTTCGCTGACCATGCCTGCCCTGCTGCGTGCCTGCGAACTGGTGGAAGAACTGGGCGCGGGCGAAGTCATCGACGGTGTCGTAGATGTCTGCGCGGCCGATCTGACCCCCAAGACCCTGCCGTTTGAGCCGGACAAGATGAATGCTCTGCTGGGCACCGATCTGTCTTCTGACGCGCAGAAGGAAATGCTCGAGCGTCTGGAATTCAAGGTCGAAGGCGACAAGGTTGTCATTCCGTCCTTCCGCATCGACATTGCACGTATGTGCGACCTCGCGGAGGAAGTTGCGCGTATGTTTGGCTACGACAACATTCCGGTCCGTCTGTACGCAGGCGACACCACGCAGGGCGGCCTGTCCCCGCGCCAGCAGATGGAACGTGCGGCTGCGGGCGTATGCCTGTCCGCGGGCTTCGACGAGTCCATGAGCCATTCGTTCATCTCGCCCAAGTTCTATGACGCGATCAACCTGCCGGCCGATGACGTGCGCCGCATTTCGACCACCATCCTCAACCCGCTCGGCGAGGATTTCTCGGTCATGCGTACCACCGTTCTGCCGTCCATGCTCGATTCGCTGAGCCATAACAACGCGCACCGCAACCCGACCGCTTCCCTGTATGAGCTGGGTACGATTTACACCCCGGTTATCAAGGACGGTAAGGCCGATGCCGAACAGCTCCCGCATGAGGAAAAGATCCTGACCCTCGGTTCGTATGGCCGCCTGTCTTTCTTCCAGTTTAAGGGCGTGATTGAGGCACTGTGCCGCGAGCTGAACATCAAGGACGTGTCCTTTGCCGCGGACACCGAAAACCCGTCCTATCATCCGGGCCGCTGCGCGAAGATTTATGCCGGTGAGACCCTGCTCGGCACCTTCGGCACCGTGCATCCGGTTGTCGCCAAGAAGTACGGCTTCACCGCTGAGGTTCTGGCCGCTGAGCTGACTATGGATGCGCTGTTTGCCTGCACCGATCCGGTCAAGCGGTATCAGCCGCTGCCCAAGTTCCCGGCATCTACCCGCGATATCGCGGTGCTGGTCGATGACGCGGTTCCGGCGGCTTCCATGCAGAAGGCCATTGAGAAGGCCGCGGGCGTGATTCTGGAATCGGTCAAGCTGTTCGATGTCTACAAGGGCAAGGGCATTCCGGAAGGCAAGAAGTCGGTCGCCTACTCGATGAGCCTGCGCGCCGCCGACCGCACCCTGACCGACGACGAGTGCGACAAGGCCATGAAGAAGGCAATCGAGGTGCTGGAGCAGCAGTTCAGCGCGGTGCTCCGCGGCTAACTCGCCCCACCGACGCAAAAAACCCTGCCGGATTTCCGGTAACATGCTCCACTTTGCCCTTTACAATCGCTGTAATCTGTATTATCATAAAGATAGCACCTGAGCAAAGGAGGAAGCCAGAATGCTCGATGGCACCAGAAAGTTTAATCTCGTGGATGATTCCAACGTTGAAATGAAGCGGATTCTGACCACGGTTTATGACGCCCTGAAGGAAAAGGGCTATAATCCCATCAACCAGATCGTTGGTTATCTGCTTTCAGAAGACCCGACCTACATCACCAACCACAACAATGCCCGCAGCCTGATCCGCAAGATCGACCGGGATGAACTGATGCAGGAACTGGTTTCGTTCTACCTGAATAACTAAAATGACAGCCCGTGCAGCGATTGCGCGGGCTGTTTTTCTGCAAATAAAAAGGAAGCCTTTTCGGCTTCCTTTTTTCTTACGTGTTTTCCGAGAACTCGGCAAGTTCCAGGCCTTCGTTGTGGTCGAGCGCCCACGAAATATTCCACGGGCTGGTGAACAGCAGCAGATAATTGTCCTTGAAATCCTGCACGACCTTGGTATCGCTTGTGAGGGTCAGAGCCTTGTAATCAAACGTATCCGGATTGACGTTCTCAATCCAGCGCAGATGCTCATACGGCAGCATTTCGCGGATGATTTCCACATTGTACTCGGTTTTCAGGCGATATTCGAGCACCTCAAACTGCAGCTGGCCGACAACGCCCACGATAACCTCTTCCATACCGGAGTTCGGCTCGCGGAAAATCTGGATTGCGCCCTCCTGCGCGATCTGCTCCACACCCTTGACAAACTGCTTGCGCTTGAGCGTATCCTTCTGGCGCACGCGCGCGAACAGCTCCGGCGCGAAGGTCGGGATGCCTGAGAAGGTGCATTTGCGCTTGGGGTCGCAGACCGTGTCACCAATCGAGAAAATACCCGGGTCAAATACGCCGATGATATCGCCCGCGTAGGCTTCATCGACAATCGAGCGATCCTGCGCCATCAGCTGCTGGGGCTGGGCAAGCTGAATCTTCTTGCCGCCCTGCACATGCCAGACGTCCGTGCCGCGCTCGAACTTGCCCGAGCAAATGCGCATGAACGCGATACGGTCACGATGCGCCTTGTTCATGTTGGCCTGAATCTTAAAGACAAACGCCGAAAAATGATCCTCAAACGGGTCGATCACGCCGACGTCCGAATTGCGCGCGGTCGGCGGCGGGGTCATGACAAGGAACTTTTTCAGGAACGGCTCTACGCCGAAGTTGGTCAGCGCCGAACCGAAGAACACCGGCGACAGCTTGCCATGATGGACGGCATCCAGATCAAATTCATCGCCCGCGCCCGAAAGCAGCTCGATATCGTCAGACAGGGTGCTGTACTGCGCTTCGGTCAGCATTTCTTTCAGCTCGTCCGAGCCAAATTTCAGATGGGTCGCGGCAACCTCATGGCGTGCGTCCACACCTTCGAACGCGATGACTTCGTCATCCAGACGGTCGTATACGCCCTTGAATTCCTTGCCCGAGCCGATCGGCCAGTTGACGGCAAAGGTGCCGATACCCAGCTCGTTCTCGATCTCCTCAAGCAGCTCGTAGGGGTCGCGCGAATCGCGGTCCATCTTGTTGATAAAGGTGAAAATCGGCACGCCGCGCATGGCGCATACCTTGAACAGCTTGCGGGTCTGTGCCTCGACGCCCTTGGATGCGTCGATGACCATGACCGCCGAATCGGCTGCCATCAGCGTGCGGTAGGTATCCTCCGAGAAGTCCTGATGGCCCGGGGTGTCCAGAATATTGATGCATTTGTCGCCGTAGCGGAACTGCAGCACCGATGACGTAACCGAAATACCGCGCTGCTTCTCGATCTCCATCCAGTCGGAGACCGCATGGCGGCTGTTTTTCTTGCCCTTGACCATACCGGCTTCCTGAATGGCGCCGCCGTACAGCAGAAATTTCTCGGTGATGGTGGTTTTACCGGCGTCCGGGTGCGAAATGATCGCAAAGGTGCGCCGGTTTCCAATTTCCTGTCTTAAATCAGACAACGTGATTCCTCCAAAATAATCAAATCTCGCGGCGGCCTTCGAGCGCCCGCATCAGCGTGACCTCGTCTACATATTCCAGATGGCCGCCGACCGGCATACCGTATGCCAGACGGGTAATTTTGATCCCGAACGGCCGCAGCAGACGGGACAGATACATGGCTGTCGCTTCGCCCTCGGTGTCCGGGTTGGTCGCAATGATGACCTCGCGCACGTCCTCCGTTTCGTCCGCAACCCGCTGAAGCAGCTCCTTGATGCGGATATCGTCCGGCCCCACGCCGCCGAGCGGCGAAATCGTGCCATGCAGCACGTGATACAGGCCGTTAAATTCGCGGGTGCGCTCAAACGCGATGACATCCTTGGGGTCGGTCACAACGCAGATCACCCCATGATCGCGCGCCGGGTTGGAGCAGATCGGGCACACCTCGGTGTCGGTCAGGTTCTGACAGACCTTACAGGTGTATACCTTTTCCTTGGCGTCGAGCAGCGCCTGTGCGAACGCTTCCGCAGTCTCCTTGGGCTGGTTCATGATATAAAACGCCAGCCGCTGCGCAGTTTTCTGCCCGATGCCGGGCAGCTTCGCAAATTCTTCAATCAGCCGTTCGACCGGCGGTGCAAAGAAGGGCATCGCTTAGAACAGGCCGGGCATGCCGCCGCCCATACCGCCGGTGACCTTCTTCATGGACTGCTCGCTCTTCTCGGCCGCCAGACGGAACGCCTCATTGACTGCGGCCAGCACCAGATCCTGAAGCATCTCTACATCGTCCGGATCGACAACTTCCGGCTTGATCTCGAGCGCCTTGAGATTGCTCGTGCCCTGTACGATGGCCTTGACCGCGCCGCCGCCTGCGGTTGCTTCGGTCTCCATCGCTGCAATCTCGTCCTGTGCCTTCAGCATGTCCTGCTGCATCTTCTGTGCCTGCTTGATCATGGCCTGCATGTTCATGCCGCCGCCCATGCCGCCAAATTTACCCTTTGCCATCTGAAAAGTCCTCCTTATGTTAACTCGGTGATTTCAATATCCAGAGATTGTGCCTTCTGCAAAACCTCATCAATTTCGTTGTTTTTCTGTTCTTTGGGCTTTTTACCCGGCTCATAGACACGCAGCTTGAGCGGCC
>JBJDZO010000046.1:0-4935 GCA_051868095.1 Butyricicoccus sp.
CTGGAAGCCGATCGACGAGGAGCTGATCGTCGCTTCCGCCAAGGAGACCGGCGCAATCGTTACCGCTTAGAACCATCAGGTCAAGTGCGGTCTGGGTTCTGCGGTTGCTCAGGTTCTGGCAAAGAACACTCCGGTACCGATGGAGATGATCGGTATCGAGGATCGTTTCGGCCAGGTTGGCGCACAGAACTTCCTGCAGGAAGAGTACGGCCTGACCGCAGCACACATCGTAGAGGCTGCAAAGAAGGCAATCTCCCGCAAGTAAGAGATTTCTTGCACAATAACAAAGCCCTCCGGGAAACCGGAGGGCTTTTTGCTATTCTGGATGACATTTTTTGCAGGGCGTCAGTCCCTGTGCGGCAGCGTCGGCTGCGGAGGCGTAGTAGATACGGTTTTCCGGCTGGATTTTCTGCGCGGAAACGCAGGACGAAAAATGATATTTGTCGCTGTACTGGCTGCTGACATAGGGGCCGCTGGTCAGCACCGGTTCAAGTGGTTCCACTGGTTCAACCACCGACAACGCAAACGCCGGGGAAAGCCTGCCGTCTGCTTTGCAGGAAAGCGAAGCGCTGCCGGGCGTGTGAGCAGTGACCAGACAAACAATTTGACCGTCCTCTGCCGACTGGATTTCGATCGAGGCAACCGTATCATTGGTGCTGTACACCGCCGTATCCACCATATTCCGTGCGGAAAATTCCATCCGGGCGATTTCCTCAACCTCAAGCTGAGGCGGCGGGGATTCGGTCAGCCGCACCCGGCCGGTTTCCCGCAATTGCAGAGAGCCGACCAGTCCAAGCGCTGCGGCAGCAACCGCGAAGCCGCTGATCCAATGCCGCTGGTTCATTTGTCATCCTTATGGTCGGAAGATGGCTCGGAAGGATGAGGCTTGTGCATGCGCTTGAGTGAAATACCGGTTTCTTCCGAGGGTTTTTCGGTCGGGAAGGGCACCGGCCGATGGGTTTCCGGATCGATGCAGTCCATGGAAAAATATTCGTCGGTACGCACCGGAAGCTTTTTGTCGGCTAACGAGCGGTTGATCAGACTGGAAATCAGGCTGTACAGCACCGCGAACAGCGGTACACCAACAATCAGACCGACAAATCCGAACAAGCCGCCTGCGATCAGAATGGCGAACATCACCCAGAAGCTGGACAGACCGGTCGAATCCCCAAGAATCTTGGGGCCGAGAATATTGCCATCGAACTGCTGCAAAACCAAGATGAAAATGACAAAATACAGGCATTTGAGCGGGCTGACCATGAGCATTAGAAACGCGCAGGGAATGCCGCCGATGAACGGCCCGAAGAACGGGATAAAGTTGGTCACGCCGATCACGACGCTGACCAATACGATATACGGCATATCAAACAGGCTCAGGAACACAAAGGTAATCATACCGATGATGAGCGAATCCAGCAGCTTGCCGGTGATGAAGCCGCCGAACACTCGATGCACAAAGCGGGTGTTTTTGATGAGCAGATTGGCGCGCTCGGTGCTGAAAATGCTGTATGTGATCTTTTTCGCCTGCGCGGAGAACAAATCCTTGCTGTTCAGCACATAAATGGCGATGATGATGCCCACAATCACGTTTTTCAGGATATTGACCGTGCCCATCAGGCTGCCGCCCATCACCTTGACCATCGAGGGCAGCATGGAATCCTGAATCCATTTGACTGCCCAGCCTGCAAACTGATTGTAGATTTCCATCAGGTTGTTCTTGATGTCCGGGCTGGTCTGCAAAAATTCTTCCAGCCAAGCCGAAATCTGCGCCGGATAATGCTGCATGCTGTACGTCAGGCCGATGATACTGGTTGCAAGCTGCGGTAGAACCATATACAGCAGTGCAGCGACCAGCAAAATGAGAAGCATGACGCTGGTGATACTGGACAGCATTTTGGCGCAGCTTTCCGCACGGCGTTTGGAATGGACGACATGCGAAAGCAGAGGACGCAGCTGTTTAAACAGTGCATTGTAGATGGGCAGCAGAAAATAGGCGACCGTTGCGCCATAAATAAACGGCTTGAGGATGCCGATAAATTTGCCGATGGCGGAAAACAGACCCTGCATCTTGAAAATCGAGAAAAAGAAACAGATGCTGGCCACGATCACAATGAATGCGGTCAGGCCCCATTTGAAATAGGGGTTGTGAAAGGATTTCTTCATTCGGGTTCCTCCGAAAGTGGGTTCAGAAAAACCCGCTGACGCGGAGATGCATCAGCGGTTTTCGGTCAGTCTTCTGCATCACGCAGGAACAGACGCCAGATCAAATAAATGTAAGATGCAACAAATCCCAGAAAGACGAACACACGGAATCGCTTGAAGAACTTGGAGAACTGTGCGCCGAGCCACACACCGAAGCTGAGCAGACAGACCTCGAGGATCGTGAAATCGAGCAGCGAGAAGCCGCGTGCTTTCTCCATGGAGTAGTTCAGCAGGTCGTCAGCCCGCGCGGCCAGTTCGCCGGCATAGTTTTTCATCGCGGCAGCCTGCGCGGCAAGCGCTTCGCGGTCAATACGGGAAGGGTCCAGATGGGTACGGACAGCGGACAGGTACTTACAGCATTTCATAATGATCGCTCCTTTGGTGATAGTTTTGATCGATTGGATCGGCGGGAAGAGGAATTTTGCCCCGCGCTGCTGCACGACAAACAGCCTTCCGGGCTGATTTCACCCAGACGGATCTCCAGCCGTTCGGCCAGCGCTTCCACGGTCGGGCAGCCGGTTTCGAGCAGCGCTTGCCGCAGAATCAGGCCGCAGGCATGCGCATCCGAACCGGCCTCGTGGTGGTTGAGCGGGATGTGCAGAGCGGCGGAAACCGTATCCAGCTTGTGGTTTTCCAGCTCAGGCCACAGCTTCTGCGCGATTTTCACCGTACAGATATAGCGGCAATGCGGCAGCGGGAGGTCGTAAAACTCCAGACATTTGCGCAGCACCGCGGTATCGAACATGGCGTTGTGGCAGGCGAGAATACGGCCATCGATATCGCTCTGAAGGGCGGGCCACAGCGCGGCAAAATCAGGCTCGTTTGCCACCATACTGCGGCGAATGCCATGGATTTTGATGTTGTACCAGTGAAACGGCCCGACCGAATCGGGCGGACGAATCAGGCGCACATATTGCCGGACCGGCTGGCCGTCGTCAAAGACCGACACGCCAATGGAGCACGCACTGGTATAGTATGCGTTTCCGGTCTCGAAATCAATCGCAGTAAAATTCATTGGCCACCTCCGCCGTGCGCCCGGTCACGCAGCGCACACAGGAAACGATAGAACGGCGCAGCCTGCCGCATATGCTCCAGCATAGGATCGACAAACGAGCCATCCCACAGGGGGGAGAAATCGTCATACTCGCAAAACTGCAAACCGAGATTCTTACGGTTCAGCCACGGCTGATATGCTTCCGGCGCATCCGGGAAGCGCGGCCGTTTGTACGCATCGCCTTCCAGCGTGAAAACACGCGACGCTTCTGCGGTGCGGTAAGCATCCAAAAAAAGTTTATCCTCCGCGAGAATCATTTCGCG
Organism: Butyricicoccus sp.; assembly: GCA_051868095.1. Classification (GTDB taxonomy): domain Bacteria; phylum Bacillota; class Clostridia; order Oscillospirales; family Butyricicoccaceae; genus Butyricicoccus_B. The sequence continues at coordinate 3,520 of JBJDZO010000046.1, forward strand.
CGCAATCGCCATTTCACCCTGTCCATAACCGCCGAAGCAGCCGTAGCCCCAATAATCGGGCGTGATCTCCATATAGTAGGCGGGCACGGCCTCATGCTGTTCGCGCGGACGGCGGAAAAACAGCCACATATTGGCCCGGTACAGGGTTTTATCCTTGGTGTAGCGGGTGTCACGGCGGACGCGGGACACCATACGGGACGGAACCGTGACAAACAGCGGGTCGATTTCGGTCATGGCAGGCGCCATACGCAGACACAGCGCCTGAAACGGCTCGAGGACATCGCGGCGAATTTCGGCTTTATGCGCCTCATAGAACTCTTTGTCGTTCCTCAGGCGGTTTTCGATCAGCAGATCCAGACCTTCAGGCCGGAAGCCGGTAAATGCAGGTTCCTTCATAGGTGTTTGGAATCTTCCTTCCATGGAATTCTACTTTTATTGTATCCTGTTTTCCGAACCTTCGCAATAGGGATTGCAAAACAATGGTTTCCTTTGCGCGGGAAATCGTGTATAATGGGTCTATCAGGCTTGGAAGCCTGACCGAATACTGCAATATCTCCGGAATCATCCGGAACCCATTTTATAAAAGGCAGGAGGCCATGTTATGAATTACAAAGACCAGATCCTCGCGCTGCTGGATCAGGACGCGCGTCTGACCGCCGCCCAGATTGCACGTATGCTGGACGCGCCGGAAGAAGAAATTACCGCCGCTATCCGTGAGCTGGAGCACACGGGTGTGATTCTCGGCTACAAGGCAATGATTGACTGGGACAAGACCGAGCAGGAAACCGTAACTGCGCAGATCGAAGTGCGCATTACGCCGCAGAAGGGGATGGGCTTCGATGAGGTAGCCCGTCAGATCTGCTCCCATCCGCAGGTACAGGCGGCTTATCTGATGTCGGGCGGCTTTGACCTGACCATCATCATCACCGGTAAGACCCTGCGCGAGATCTCGCAGTTTGTCTCCGAGCACCTTGCGCCGATGGAGAGCGTCATTTCGACCGCAACCCACTTCATTTTAAAGAAGTACAAGGATCAGGGCGTGGATTTTGATCCTTCCAGAAAGGACACAAGAGAGGTAATGATGTCATGGTAAATTACGACCAGCTTCTGTCCGAGCGGGTCAAAATCGTCAAGCCTTCGGGCATCCGGAAGTTTTTCGATATCGTCGCTACGATGGACGGCGCGATTTCGCTCGGCGTAGGCGAACCGGATTTTGAGACCCCGTGGCAGATCCGCCGCGCAGGCATCACGTCGCTGGAAAAGGGCAAAACCTTCTATACTTCCAATTGGGGCCTGGCCGAACTGCGCGTGGAAATCGCCAAGAACATAGAACGCAAATACGGCGTCAGCTACGACCCGCAGAAGGAGGTTCTGGTAACGGTAGGCGGCAGTGAGGCCATCGACAATGCATTGCGT
>JBJDZO010000047.1:0-4893 GCA_051868095.1 Butyricicoccus sp.
GACTGTAAATCTGTCGTCTATGACTTCGGTGGTTCGAATCCACCACCTCCCACCATTTCCTTTCTTTATAAAAAAGGAAGCAAAAGAGATTTCACTTGCGGCTTACACCGCGCGACAACTGCATATGGGAGGTTTCCCGAGTGGCCAAAGGGAACAGACTGTAAATCTGTCGTCTATGACTTCGGTGGTTCGAATCCACCACCTCCCACCAAAACAAAAAAGATCATCCAATGGATGGTCTTTTTTGTTTTATTGGTGGTGGATTCGAAAGGCGGCTCTTGGAAACATGCCAGTGGCATGTTTCAACCGCCGTGGCTTTTTCCGCAGAAAAAGCGAATCCACCACCTCCCACACCTTCGCACCTGCTCTTCTTCTCCGACGGATTCGAAAGGCGGCTCTCAGCGAGCTGCTTTGACAGCCCCACACTTTCTTTTATAAAAGAAAGTGTGCAAAGAAAATTTCACCTGCGGCTTATGCCGCACCCCGGACGGTGAAGCATCCCTTCGCCGCTCGTGCGGCGAAAGGGCGAAATTTCTTTTGGTTTCTTTTCTTTATAAAGAAAAGAAACAGCGCCCCGGAGCTGCTCGTTCCAAGGCGCTTTCTGTTACTGTTTTTCACTGTGACGGTTGACAAACGCCCACGGCTCAGTGAAGTCCTCACCGTAGTCTTCCGCGCTCGGAGATTCGCCGTTTTCACGGCGTCTGGCGACTATGCGCTCACGTGCTTGTTCGGCTTCATCCATCAGCCGCTCTACCTCGCCTGCCGCTTCCTCCAGACGGCTTTGCAGCCGCTTCTGCTCGGCGTCCATCCAGCGATCCCGGTCCTCCATCTCTTTGCCCTGTGTCTGCGCTTCCTTCAGCATCACGCACAGGCCGTCAAGATCGGTTTGTTTGCCCTCGATTTCCTCCTCAAGCTGACGGACGCGCTCCTGCGCCTGCTCCAGCTCACTCTTGCGCTGGTCAATCAGCTTTTCCAGATGGGAAACCTCTGCGCGGTTTTCGTCCAGCGCAATCTTTACCCGACTGTACTCATGTTCATGAGATTTGACATCTCGGCTGGCCTGATCCCAGAGCACCGAAGCCTTGCGCAGATGCTCTTCGATTTTCAGCACTTCGGCGATCGGAGTCAGCTTGTCCACACACAACAGGCCGGCTACGGTCACATCATCGCCGGTACCACGGCGACTTAAACCGGGTAGATATTCTGCAACCGCGCGTTCCAGGCCCTGACGGCCATCCGATAAGTAAAGCGATGCGAGCGCCTGGCAGAAACCGTAGGTGCCATCCATGTCCGGATAAGCGCTGTCCACACCGTCGCTGCACAGAAAAATCGCCGCGGGCGGGTTTTCGCTGAAGCAGTGACGGAATTCGTCCGCCGCGTTTTTATCGCAGATCGAGGTCGTAATATTCGCCTCACAGCGCGGATCCCACGGAATCGGCTGCTCACAAGTACCGTCGGTACGCACCGCGATGCAGCGGCCATCGCCCTGCTGCAAACCAATCCAATAGTGCTCGGTTACAAGCGCGGCGATCATGGTTGTGCCATAGGCCCGTTCGACCCATTCCCCGGCCAAATACTGCTGGCGCGACAACGGGCTGACGCCTTCCATCTGAGATTCTGAAATCGGGTCGTCGAACAGATCGGCCTGAATGCATTCCTGCCAACGGGCAAGGATCTTTTCAAACAGCGCACGCAGCCGCGTCTTGCGCTCTCCCAGATCGCGCAGCTGTACGGCAGCGGTTTCCGCGCCGAATTCCATAAGCGTCGCAGCCGTGGCCTGCACAATAAAGCGCGCACCGCGGTCACTGCGGAAATAATCCGCACCACCATGGCCATCGGCTACAACAATCACCGAACAGCCGGGTGCGGCATCGGTCGCCAGCGCAAAATCCTGACACACGGTACCCGATTTGATATGGCGCTGTCCCCGTTCGACACGGGAAAATGCACGATAATTCTGCATGTCTGTCCTCCTTTTCAGCTTCGGCGGGAAGAAATCCTTCCGGGCCGCATGAATTTTTATTCCCCTCTATATGTTCAGCATGTTCAGCGGGTTTCACTGGTTCGATGGATCGGCGTGTCCGCGGCAGTCACCGCGGCAGTGGAAACATGGTTGACGCGCAGGTCGCGCAGAATGAGCGTCAGCGCGGCGTTGGTTGACCGGGTATGGTGCATGCCGAGCACGGTGGTGGCAGTTGTACCATCGAACGAACGCAGCATCAGCTCAGCGACCTGTCCGGCATTGCGGGTTTCATCGTTTGCGGTCACGGTGGCATCCCATAGACGGTAGCCGCCCGCAGTGACGATGCTGCGCTGGGCATCGGTCAGTTTGTCGCTGCCCTCAGCCACCGAAATCAAACGGGTCACGGTGCCGGTCATGGCAAACAGGCGGTCATTGGCCGCAGTCAGGATGTCGGTCTGATCAAATTCCGCGAGCGTGACAAGAAAACCAATCGAATGATCTTGCGCGACAAGGCGGCGCACAAAATCGGCATCCCATTCGCCGTTTACAGGCAGGAAAAAGGTCGCACGGCGGCTATAATTGGAAAGCGTGTCGAGCAGGTCGGCCGAATATTCATTCGGCGCACCCGAAAAGGTTAAGTAAATCAATCCCGGACGAATGGTAGCCGGCTCAATCGGCCGTTCGGGCGGCACCGGCTCCGGGCTGGTATCCGGTTCGGGTTCCGGAGCCGGACGCGCGGGCGTGGTCGGGCCTTTGTATTTCTCTACCATATCATCGGCCTTATCCGCCTCCTGCGAGACGAAAACATGGTCGGATTTGACCGCGTTGCCGTCGCAGATGCGCAGCACCTGATAATCGCCCGAAATCAGCGAATAGGACAGCCCAAATTGGCCGCAGACCAGCTTGACCGGCACATAGATCGTATCGTTGATCGAATAGGCGGGCTGAGAGAAGCTGTTCATATTCTGATCGTACACATAGCCCTGCGACACCGAAAAGGTCAGCGTGGTGCTCTCGCCCTGCATGACAAGCAGATCGCTGTCCTCCTGCACCGAAGCAGTGATCGCAAAAGCGCCAAACACCGTATAAGGCACGTACCATTCGCCGCTGCGTTTGGTGGGCATGGTGGTCGAGGAAAGCGGCAGAAATTCATCGTTCACCACGGTCAGGACGATGGTGCTGGCGTTTGCGCCGGGCAGCAGCGCCGCACACAGCGCGATGCACAGCACGAGCGCGAGCAGGCGGAGCCTTCGCATTGCGGTTCACCTCGATTTCATCTGAAAAAAATCCAGTTTGATTATAGCATAGATTGCCGTCAAACGCAAAGCCTGTCCGCGCCCATCCAATCCGCCAAAGACGGACTCTTTCCGCGGCAGCCTGAAGAAAATTCAAAAATGTGCATAATAATACTTGAAAATTGGCACGACTGGCGTTAAAATAACAAGTAGTTTACAGATTTAATTAAGAAAAGAGTGACCTACCATGCTGAACATCAAATACGAGCTGGCAACCGAAAAGAAGCCCAAGCCGGACGAAAGCAAGCTTGGCTTCGGCATCTACTACACCGACCATATGCTCGTGATCGACCATACCGAGGGCATCGGCTGGCATGATGCACGCATCGTGCCCTATGCTCCGCTGACCCTTGACCCGGCGGCCATGGTGCTGCACTATGCCATGGAGTCCTTCGAGGGCCTGAAGGCATACCGCACCCCGGACGGCTCCATCCAGCTGTTCCGCCCCGAAAAGAACGCACAGCGCATGATCAACACCAACAACCGTATGTGCCTGCCCACCCTGCCGGTTGAGGACTTTGTAGAGGCCGTCAAGGCACTCGTTGAGACCGAAAAGGATTGGGTTCCGCATCAGGAGGGTACCAGCCTGTACATCCGCCCGTTTGTCATCGCAACCGAGCCGCATCTGGGCGTCCGTACCTCCAAGACCCATCAGTTCATCATCATCTGCTCCCCGGTTGGCGCGTACTACTCCACCGGCATCAACCCGGTCAAGATCTTCGTTGAGGACGAGTACACCCGTGCATGCCCGGGCGGCACCGGCTTTACCAAGTGCGGCGGCAACTACGCGGCTTCGCTGGTTTCGCAGGTCAAGGCGCATGACCTCGGTTATGAGCAGACCCTGTGGCTCGACGGCGTAGAGCACAAGTACGTTGAGGAAGTCGGCTCCATGAACTGCTTCTTCAAGATCGACGGCACCGTTTACACCGCGCCCACCGTCGGCACCGTTCTGCCGGGCGTTACCCGTATGAGCTGCATCGAGCTGCTCAAGAAGTGGGGCATTCCGGTTTCCGAGGATCGTCTGCCGATTGCCAAGGTTATGGAAGCGGCCAAGGAAGGCAAGCTCGAAGAAGTCTTCGGCACCGGTACCGCGGCGGTTATCTCCCCTGTTGGCGAGCTGCGCTACGAGGATCAGGTTGCTTACATCAACAACGGCGAGATCGGTGAGGTAACGCACAAGCTGTACAACACCATCACCGGCATCCAGTGGGGCAATCTGCCCGACGACATGGGCTGGATCACCAAGGTTTGCTAAGCAGCACTTCATAAAACAAAAAGAGGCTGGAACTGCGATTCCGGCCTCTCTTTTTTGTCTGCGGGCAGAAAAAAGCGCCCCGGAATCTCCGGAGCGCCTTGGGTGCAGGGAATTAGTCCTCAATCTCGAGGTACTCTGCCAGATCCTTCAGCAGAGCCGAAGCATCGATGTCGTCCTCAACAACCAGCTGCAGGGGCTCGTTCAGGGACAGCAGGAACATACCGAGCAGGGACTTTGCGTCTACCATACCGCTCTTACCGTGGATCCAGATGTCGAAGCCGTAACGGGTAACGATCTGGTTGATCTTCTGAATGTCTTCGGTGTTTTTCACCTTGATAGCTCTGGTCATGGGTAACTACCTCCTAAAAATAAATACGCAT
>JBJDZO010000048.1:0-4888 GCA_051868095.1 Butyricicoccus sp.
TAAGTAGAACCCGAAAATTCGTTCATTCTCGGCGGCTTTACGCACTTCACCGGGTTTAGAAGCGGCGCACCGTTCCGGATTTCGTCGTTGAAAACGGTTTTCAGAAGAGTAAGGTGGTGTCGCACCGTGTTGGCCGAAAGACCATCCCGCAGCAACAAGTCCATGTACTCCTCAATCACGCTGGGCGAAACCTCGTTGGTGGTCAGTCCGGCACGTTCGAAATACGGCCGCAGCCGGACCAAAATTCGCTGATAGCCTTCGAATGTCGAAGCAGCGACTTCGATGCGCTTGCGCATCATCCAACGGTCGAGAACCTCGACAAACGGCACATCACCGACCTGACTGGTTGCCCAGCCTGCCCGGCGATTCTGCCGCTCATAATCAGCTTGAAGCTCGAGAAGCTTCTGGTCGAGCAGGAGTTTCGCGCGCCGCTTGTTGCCGGCGATAGGCAGACCTGTGGCGAGCCACTTTTGCTGGTAACTGCCGTCCACCGTCGGAATTCGTGCGACAATGTAAAAGCGATTAGCTTTCTCCTGAAGGGTTGCGGTCACACGCAATGGTTTCCTTTTCATGGTATCACCTCCTTTCCATCATGGGATGCCAGATGATTTGCTCTGGCGCAAGGTCTGGCTACATGGTAGAATAAATGAAAGCAATAGCCGAGGCATTTCGATGCGCTTCCGGCTACACACTGACCGTAGGGGGAAATCATGTCACCTGAGAACAAGCCATATACCGAGGCGTTGGATGTCCTGAGTTTTGATCCGCATCATGGACTTCGATTTCTGATTGATCAGATTGTGAGTTTTCATGCTGGCTGCGAAAGTCTTGGTCTGCCGACCGACAATCCATTTTCCTTTTTCTTTGCAATGGATCAGCAGCTGAATCCAGAACGATGCGAAGAGAACGCATGGGGGAATCCAATTCAATACCGACCACTGTTCATCGGTTTACTTTTGCTATATGCGGTCTATGGTGATCGATTATTCTGCTCAGCCTACCGACTGGACGCCAGTTTTCCGGATGTGATCGGAATTTTGGGGAGCCTGCCGCAGCATGAACTGAAGGCAGCCATACATACCGCCGGCATAGCACCGGAATTGCGCAACATGCTGTCTGAGCCGATGCGCAAGAGAATTTTTTCCCTTTATCCGGAGCTGCTGAATCTGGAGGAGCAAAACGAGATGTTTGAGCACCTAAAGATTGCTGTTCTGGATGAAACGGAGGCAGCATCTGTCGTTATGCCGGAAAGCTTTGCCGAAGACATGTTTTCGATCTTTTTAGACTTTTTCAAGGTACAGGAGGGGATCGTCAGCGAAAGCAAGCCCAAAGGCAGACTTCCTGCGGTACGGGAACAACGGCAGCGTTTATCCGATCTGCTTTGCCTGCGCCGGTTGGCGTTGGAGTTTGCCGCAGCAGCACCGGATGAGACCAATCCTGAGGAACTGCGGCACTTCACCGAAAAGCTGCGCGTACTGCTGAACGAACGACCGAATTTGACGAAGATATTGAAACCGCTGCATCGTTTTCAGGAGCAGATGCATGCGGAACATTTCGCGATTACTGAACGGATGGGCAGAGAAGACGCTCAGATCGCAGGGTTGGTTGCGATGCTGAACAATCACTCTACATTCTCGCCGGCAATTCAGCGAAAACTGTATAACAGGCTGAAAGCCATTTTGGACAGCTGGAAGACCGATGCGCTTTGCAGCGCATTGGAAACCATGTACCACACCTTGAGCTGCACGCCGGCGTTGCAAGCGGTAGCTCCTGCATACGTTTGGAGGATATTCACACGATATCGTGCGCCGCTGTACTCGGCAAAGGCAAGCCTGATTCGAGGCAGCAAAGCCGTGGATTTCTCAGCGTCTGCGCTGCTGAATGAGTGGAGGCCTGCTCTGCGTAGTGAGGAGAGAACATCTGCCGCACAGGCAGAGCGGGATCTTGCGTTGTTTGACGCGCTGTGCCGGTATTTTGCGGAGCATCCTTTTCCGATCCGAATGAATCGGAGGCTGAACGAATACCTGCTGCAGCGTATGCTGTTCACACAGATGAACCTGACCAGTCATACGGGGGTTTTGAATCAGACCCTGTGCGTGCCTAAGCCGCTGTTTCGCGGGTTTGCCTTGATTGCCGACGCCCTGAGCGCGATGGGGCAGGGGTTATGGAAGCAAATGCCTCATCTCGGGCCATGGGAGGTCACGATGGATGAAGCAGATGCTTTTTTCAAGCAAAGCGATGCCCGCGGCCGCACTTCTCCTGTGATGAGCTTCTTGCTGGAGCGCAGCGGGAATCCGCCGATCGCTCGTAAGGAGAACCTGACAGCAGAGCAGTGCCGCAAAATTGTTCAGCTTGCACTTTGCGAAGGATTTGATCCGGTGCATAGAACAACCCCGGCCGAACGGCTGGATCGATATCTGACCGATTACCTGAGCCGGAACGCAGTCCTGCGGGATTTCACAGAGCGATCTCGCAGCAATCGGGACTTGGTCCTTCTGGCCGTGTATCGTCTTGCGATTGAGCGGACGGGACATCTGTTGACGCGGCAGCTGCTGCAAGAGTGCGCAGAGCTGTTTTATCGACCGATTCCACAATCCATGGTTCGTCAAATGTGGCAATATTTCTTTGCCGAACGGGAAGATACCGTTTTGTCGTTCAAAGAAAGTTCAGATCAGATTTCCATCGGCAGTATGCCGCTGTTCTCTCGGCTGCTACTTCGACATAGGATAGAAGCGCAGCCTCCGCGTCCGGGACAACTTCGCCTGGGTGGGGGCATCGTGGTACAGGGAAACGTGGAAGCATGCACAGATCCGGATCAGATTGCCGTCTTGAAACAAAGCGGCCTGCCGCTGCTGTATGCGCTTCAAACATGTTGTAAAGAAGAGGCTGTGGAGACGGCGCGCAAAATCTGCAATGCCGGATACCATGGTCTGGTGTTGCCGCCGCAGCCGGTTTTGGAAGCCACGGCGTACCGCCGCAGCCTGCCATCGGAGCAGCAGGATGAAACGGCCGAAATGCTTGATTTGGCGGCATGGAACATATCATATCGCATGCTGATTCAGGCACTGCGTCAGGCGTTCCCAACAGAGCTTGTTGTAGCGGCACAGTTGGAACTTGCATCCACAACAGACGCTGAGCTGCGAAACGCGCGTGTGCTTTGCCGGTGGCATGGAGATGATGGTGCTGATGCGGTGATCGTCCGATTCTGTTCAGAGATCCCGGCAGGGAAACTGCATGGGGCGCTGAACAGCATTGCAACCAGCCAGCCTGTTCCGACAGTTGTGGCACTGCCGGAACAGAAACGGGCGGATATAGATGGGATTTTAACCAAAACAGGTTGTCATGCGATACTTCTGGAGGGTTAAACCGCCGATTTCAGCAACTGTTCCATGCAGCTTAGGGTATGACGGTTGCTTTGCTCGTCCGGATGGACATATATAAGGGTAGAAGCCAAGTTGGAATGCCCCAGATAGGCTTGTACTTCTTCCAAGTCACAATGGTTCCGTGCGAGTTCGGTGGCACACGAGTGCCGGAGGTCGTGAAAACGGATCGGCCGAAGATTGTTTTCCTGAAGCAGACGCCGAAACTGACGACTCAGGCTGCTTGGGCGCATTGGCCCGCCAAAGCGGCACTCCAAAACAGGCCCTGAAGTATGGTGGGTCTGTGCCTGATGTGCCAGCAGCAGAATCCGGATTCGGGGGTGCAGAGGAAAAGATCGTCGACTTGAGGCGGTTTTCATGACATTACTGCACACGGTTCGGCAGCGACCGGATTCATCGTGCGTCAGAACTGCGTTGTGTCGGATGTGGAGCACATTTCGTTCAAAGTCGATGTCCTCCCAGCAGATTCCGCAGACTTCACCACGACGTAAGCCGTATACCAGCGCCAGAGAAACCGGGATTTCGAGTGGACTTCCTTGGATGACATCATACAGATGATGCTGCTCTTCCAGCGTATATGGTGCCGGGAGAACCGATTGCACACAAGGAAGGGGAATGCCGTTGGTCGGATTGACCTTCAGAAAGCCAAGATTGCAGGCTGTCTGAAACGCAGCACGAACGATCGCAAGACGCTGCCGAATCGTTCTTGAAGAAAGACCGAGGTCCTTCAAATGGTCGGAATAGGCAAATATGGCGGACGGTGTGATGGAACGCAAATCTGGAACAAGCTGATCCAGAAATTCACCGGCATCGTGAAGTATCCGCGTATATTGCGTTGCTGTGCGTTCACATACCCGAGAGTTATGCTCCTCCAACCAGCGATTCATCCAAGCCGAAACAGGCTGACGGCGCGGAGTGGTCTCGAGGGACCATTGCTCGCACTGTTCTTCCTGACGGCTTTCGTCATACAACGATTCGAGCTTGCGGCGGCGCAGATCCTCTGCAAGGTGGCGCGGCTGAGTCGTCCGAAGGCCGGTACCTTCCCAGAAAAGGATGTCACAGCCATCCTGACGATATAAAGTGTGCAAATAATAGTATCCGCCTTTTGACAGAACGTTTACGTGAATATTGGTCAACATGCTTGACAACCCCTTTCTTTGTGTTTCAGAATAATCCATGGAAGCCATTTCGGCGATGCAGCAAAACGGCAAGGCGGCTACACACTCAAAAGAATCGCTGTTTGACACGCCGATAGAAGGTGTTAGGCTTGAGTCCGGTGCGGCGCATGGCTTCGCGCGCGGTGAGCTCTCCGCGCCGCCAGCGGGCGACGGTCTGCTCGAAGTTGTCCGGCAGGGGCAGCGGCTGACGGCCAGTATATTTACCCTGTGCCTTGGCGATTGCAATGCCCTCGCGCTGACGCTGGAGGATGTATTCACGTTCCAGCTCGGCCACCGCCGCGAACACGGTCAGCATGAACTTGCCGGTCGGTGTAGTCGTGTCGATCGCTT
>JBJDZO010000049.1:0-4802 GCA_051868095.1 Butyricicoccus sp.
ACCGGTTTCGCTGATATTCTGACCATTGAATAAGTAAGCGCAGAAAGGTTTTTCCTGCACAATGACAAGGGGCGCGGAGGAAAAGATATGGGAAAAATTGTAGATGTACTGCAAGTGGTGCTGCCCGTTGCATCAATGATTGCGCTCGGAATTCTGGCGCGGAAAAAGCGGATCCTGTCACAGGCCGGTGTGAACGATATCAAGGCGTTGATCGTCAACATCTGTCTGCCAGCAGTGATTTTCAGCACGTTCTACGCGACTGATTTTACCAGCACAGCGGTGCTGCTATGTGTGATTATGGCTGTGTTTACACTGGGGGCATGGCGAATCGGCGGCGCAGCGCAGCGATTGCTGCACATTGAGCAGCCATTGGCATCCTATCTGTGCACAACCATCGAAGGCGGCATGATGGGATATGCGCTGTTCATCCTGCTGTTCGGGCAGGAAAACCTGTACCATCTGGCGCTTTTTGATTTGGGCAATACGGTGATTGTGTTTCCGGTGCTGTTGACCCGGCTGCGTCTGCGCACACAGGGTACGGTCAGCGCCCGCGAGACCGTGCGCAGTCTGATCACTCCCATCAATGTGGCGATTGCCGCCGGACTGCTGGTCAATGCCTGTGGTCTTGGCCGCATCATCAGCGCGTCGGCTGTTGGCGCAGTGCTGGAATCGGTGCTGTCATTTGTAAGCGGTCCGACTGGTGCGCTGATTCTGCTTGTGGTCGGATTCGGTCTGGACTTTTCCGACGTGCGCTGGAGCGAAACCTTGCGCACGGTCGCGGCCCGTATGGCGATTTTCGGTGCATGCGGTGTGTTGGTATATCGTCTGGTACGTGTTCTGCTGCCGGCCGATCCACTGTATGGATTCGCTGTCATCATGACGTTTATCCTGCCGCCGTCCTTTGTGTTCTCGGCATATGCCGAGGGACGCCGCGAAGAATCGTACGTCGGCTCTGTACTCGCGGTGTATACGCTGCTGACACTGGTCGGTTACAGCATGTTGGCCTGGATTTCTGCATAAATTAAGAAAAAGCGCACTGTTTTTGCAGTGCGCTTTTTGATATGATCTATTGCATTTTCCTCTTTTGTTTTAATGGAGATAGTAATTCACTGCCGTGTACACGCTGACGGCCTGATTCGAAGAACGGAACTGCGACCAGTTGTACGTCGCGGTTTGAATACCGTTGGCGCCGTCCACGTTGCATTCATAGACGGTCACGCCGCTCGAATTCGAGGACAGGAAAATCATGGAGTGAGAGCCGCCGTGGCTGCGCCGCACCTGAATGAAATCTCCGGGGCGGGCGCCTGCAAACAGGCTCTGCACCGAGGAGTTGGACCGGCCGGACAGATCGGTCAGGCTGCCGACCAGACGGCTGCTGCCGCTGATGCTGATCTGGTAATTGTTTGGCTTGGCCTTGGTAGAACCGATGTTGTAGCCAAACAGATCCATATGGATTTTCTTAGCAAATCCTTTGCACTGTTCGCTTGCATATGCGCCAGCGTATTTGGTACCAACCTTGTATGCACCGCCGCCGTAGGTGCCGTTCTGCATGGCGTTTAGGCGAGCCGTGATTTTCTGCGCTTCGGTGGAACCCGAGGGCTCAGGGGAAGGAGCCGTTGTCGTCAGGTACTGGCGGGAGACAAAGCCGCTGCCGCCGCTGAAGGAAATTTTGGCCCAGGTCGCATTGACTTCCTGCAAAACGGTAACACTGGAGCCGTTCGACAGTCTGGCCACAACAGAAGCGCTGGTCGACGCGCTCGAGCGCACATTCAGTCGGTTGTTTCCATTGGTCTTTACGTATGCCTGATATGATTTCGAGCTGGAGGACGAACCGGAACTGATTCTGGTAACGGCATTTCTAGACTCCGAAATACCGTATTCCCGGTAATGCTTCAGATACTTCCAGTTGTCAGACGAACTGGTGCCGAAGGCATTTCTCAAATCTTCATAATTTTCCTTGTATACTGTAATATGGAATTTTTGGCTTCCTTTTCTTCCTTCTTTTATTCCATATTCCACAAAATGGTTGTACGCAGCAGTCCAATTATTTCCAAAAGCATTCTTGAGATCGGGATAAAATCCTACATACTCTTGTGGATTAAACAAAACCGACGGGGATCGTCCTTCCATTTTTCCATATTGCTGGTAATGCTGATAGAGTTTTGAATAATCGTAACCAAATGCCTTTTTTAGATCTGCATAGGTATTGGCATAGTAGGTTGCATCGAACAGAATTTCGTGGATGTTGTTGCTCAGCGCGTGTGCCTGAACGGTCATCGGCGTGATCACTGCTGCCATGAGCAGAACGAACGCCACAAGGATGCTTTGCAGTTTTTTCTTCATGTTTTATTCCCTCCTATTGAAAGCGGTCGTGTTTTGGGAGGCTGTCCTCCCTCTTTCTGATTCTTATTATAAGGAAACGCGAAAAAAACAACCAATCTTCAAACAGCAGGTTTTTTCCCAGCGCGCGGAAAGACCGTCAAATTTTTTCGGAGCAGCAAAAAAGGCAGCATATGCTGCCTTTTGCTATGCAGAAGCGGTTAAACCGGATGCTGCAGCAGGTAGAGAAGCGTGGCGTTCTGCGTGAAGCCATCCTTGATCTGCCCACAGCGGATACGCTGCAGCAGCTCGTCCCGTGTCAGCCACTCGCTCGACAAAATGCCCTCATGCCCGGCATTTCCCTGCGGCTGCGGGCCGGTAATCTGCGCCAGATACACAAGAGCCTCTCCGCCGGCCAATCCGGTGTCCGCCCGGGTTCTGCCAAGCGGCACCAGCCGGGCAAGCTGTTCTGGCCGCACAGCCAGTTCTTCCCACAGTTCCTTGGTGCAATTCTCCTCCGGCGAAAGGCCGGGCTCCAGAAATCCGCGCGGAAATTCGCCGCCGGATGGGGCACGCAGCGCATGGCGATAGATATGCAGAATGCCGAAGAGCGTTTTGCCCTCCCCCTGCCAGCAGGGAATCATCACCGTACCGTTCCCCTTGCGATCCGGATATACAATGCGCGCATAAGCAAACCGTACCGGCGTGTCGATCAGATCAGCGACCACCTGATAGTATCTCCCGTTGTCAAAAACCAGTCCCACCTGTTTGCCGGTCTGCGTATGGAACGTCAGCATGGCGTACCGGTCCATACACAGCGGCACATAAGGCGATTGGACAAACAGATCGGGCCGCCGCGCTGCAAGCGCAAAATACCCCTCGATCTGCCCGCGCAGCGCCGCATCGAGATAGATCGGCCGCTCTGTGACCGTGACGCCGTCCCATTCCCGCACCCACAGCCAGTCCGGATGTTCCTCCACGATGCCAAGCGCTGCATGGGCTTTCGCCGGGGCATCGGGATCGGTGCGCAGGCCGGAGGGCGCGTGAGCGGCAAAGGCTTCCGGCCACTGTGCGCGATAATTCAGATAGCGGTTCCACATCTTATATCCCCTCCGTTTCCATGTGAATCGTACCGGTTTCGCTGTTCTCGATCTTTTGCAGCCGGTTGCTGCTCGTGCGGAAAACAACGCGCCGCATGACAAGCAGCGTTCCCTCCTCCGAGGTCTCATAGTCAATTTCCTGATAGCGCAGACGGTTCGCGAGCTGCTCGGCCGTGCGGCAGTCATGCTCGGCCGCAAAGGACTGGATTTCGTGAATGCGTTCGGGCACCTGATCCCAACGCACTGCCAAACCGGCCGCTGTCATGGACTGAATGTCATGGAAGATACGGCATCCACGCGCGGTCACCGGATTGGACTCATCGTACGGCATGAGCGCCCGCTCGGCTTCCGAATAAAGATGGTGCTGAAAGTTGGTGCACAGGCTTCCGAGCATGCGGTTCTGGCAATCGTCCAGCACAATCTGCAAATTGTCGAGAAGATTGGTATCAATCCGCTGATCGAGCCAGTCCTGCTGCCGCCGCCCGAGCGCCATATCCCGGTAATCACCGACCTTGATGAGGCCGAGCTGTTTTTGGTAGGCGCTGCGGTTGAAATGATCGGGCGGTATCGCGTTTGTAATCATCCGGTGCAGTCGGCACAGATCGGAAAACCGCGGAAGCTGCATGCGGTGCTCAAAATAGTCGTCGAGGCGCTGCTGCAGCGTCGGTACTTTCCGGCGCTGGTAGAAGCGGCATTTGACGCCGACCGGCAGCGCCTCATTGAGCAGCTTCAGTTCCTCTTTAAACTGAATCAGAAGGTTTCGGAACCGCAGCGGCAGCGCGGCTTCCCCGCATTCATCCCGCAGATACCGTGCGGCAATCTGCCGTGCGCCGTCGTCCGCGCTGAAATCCTCGGGCAGAGAGCTCCACCGAAACATTTTGTTCGGCTTCTGCATTTGGTCAGCCGCATAGTACAGCAAATCACTGTACGAGCCGTAAAAGCTGACTGCAATATGTCCGGTGCGCAGGGTCCAGAGAAATCCGGGAACGTGTGCCAGTGTACGCAGCAGCCGATTGTCCACGAGCTGGTTGAGTGTCAGCACGATGTTCTGACCGCTGAGCAGCACCTTGAGCAGATTGCCTTCGATCTGCTCCTGCGTGTATTGCTTGCGCAGCGTAACCCCGGAATCCATGTAGGCACAATACCACGGACGAAACAGCTGCATTTCCAGATCCTCCGGAATCCATATCGCAGCCGGGCGCTCGGAAAGCGGGCACGGCGCAGATGGGGCCTGCTCAAGCAGTTCGGTCAACATACCGCCGGTCTGGGCGGTGCAAGCTGCAATTGCCTGCTTCAGGCGTTCCTGCCTCTCTCTGATTTCCTCCGAAGAGAACGAACCGCCGAGGCCTTCTACCCGATCTTTTTGCTGCGGAAGTTCCTTTT
>JBJDZO010000050.1:0-4790 GCA_051868095.1 Butyricicoccus sp.
CTCATCGGCCGGTATGCCAACCGCATCGGCCGCGGCCGATTTACGCTCCATGACGAAGCATATGCCCTGTACTGCAACGATGGGAACAACCATCTGCACGGCGGCAAAAAGGGCTTTGACAAGCGCATCTGGGCAGCGGAGACCCAGGCGGACGGTCTGCATCTGCGTCTGACCAGCCCGACCGGCGAGGAGGGCTATCCCGGTACGCTCAAGGTCGAGGTGGTCTACGCGCTGACGGACGGTGCGCTCACAATCGATTACTGGGCGCAGACCGATGAGGATACCCTCTGCAACCTGACCAATCATACCTATTTCAACCTCGCCGGACACGGCAGCGGCGACGTGCTCGGGCAGGAAATCCGGATTGACGCCGATTACTTCACGCCGGCTGACGCGGAATCCATCCCGCATGGCGAACTGGCCCTGGTGGACGGCACGCCGATGGATCTGCGTGAATTTACGCCCATTGGTGAGCATATTGACGACGAGTTTGAGCAGCTCCGCTTCGCGGGCGGCTACGATCATAACTGGGTGCTGCGCGGCATCCCGGGCAAGCTGCGTCCGGTGGCTGCGGCGCGCTGTGCGGAAAGCGGCATTACATTGACCTGCGAAACCACCCAGCCCGGCATGCAGTTCTACGCCGGAAATTTCCTCGACGGCACCACGAACGGCAAGAACGGCGTCCGGTATGCCCGCCGCAGCGGCTTCTGTCTGGAAACACAGGCCTTCCCGAACAGCATCAACTGCCCGGAATATCCGCAGGCCATCCTGCACGCCGGGGAAGCCTACCGGCATAAAACCGTATATCGCTTTGGCGTGGAATAAAAAAATCAAGCCCGTGCTCTGAGAGCACGGGCTTTTCTCTTACTGATTGCCGGTTTCGAGGGAAGGGCAGCCCTCGCCGTCCATAGCCGCAAGCGCATAGCGCAGCGACAGGGTGAGACGGGCTTTTTCGTCCTCGCTCGCGGCGGCTTCTACGAGCGAACGGTAGCGGCGGGTCACTGCACCGCGCAGATCATCGTCGTTCTGATAACGCCACAGACTGCGGCGTGTGGTCGTGTGGTCGATGACGACCGCGTGCAGGAACACCGCGTCAAGTGCCTTGCGCAGCGCCGGGAAATCGGGTTCGTAGCAGCGTTCGCCGGCCAGCTCGACCGACGCACATGCCTTGGCGTGGTTCTTCGGAATCTGCGCCGCAAGCGCCTGTTCCAACATGCGGTCGCTGGTGAGCGGTGTGAAGTCAATTTTGAGCGGGAGAAATTCCACACCGCCGCCCAGGATAAAGCGGAACTTGGTCTCGCTGCCGAACTGGCCGAACAGGAAGCCTTTGGGGCCGGTATCATCCGCACCGACACCGCACGGGCTGCCCGGACAGGCATAGATGGTCTGCCCGGCGCGGCGCATGCCGCTGTACTGATGGTTGTGGCCGACCGCGGCATACGCGAAACCGCTGGTTTTGAAGTCGGACGCGGTCAGTGGATTGTAGCCGCTCTGGGTTTTGAGGTCACTGTGTACGAGCAGCAGATTGAGGCGGTCGGACACCAGCGCGGCTTCGAGCGGAATGGATGCGCTTTGGTCGCAGAAGGCCGCGCCCCAAACCAAAGCCCGGTCGCCGATCGGGAACGAGGTCAGCACCGGCGAAGTGAACACGAACACGCGCTCGGGCCGCTGGGCGGTCAGATACGGGCTGTCTGCGCACAGGTAGTCGTGGTTGCCGGGCGCGATGAGCACACAGCAGTTGGCCCCCGACAGAATGGAAAACGTGCGCGTGACAATTTCCGCAGGGGGGGTGGGGGAGTCGAACAGGTCGCCCGCAATCAGGATGGCGTTGGAAAACTGGGTGTTTGCGTACTCGACCGCGCGGGTGAGCGCGGCAAACTGGCTTTCACGCGCGGCGGCCGCCTTTTCCGCGGGCAGGAAAGAATAGGCTGCGCCAAGATGCAGATCGGCAAGATGTACAATAGACAGCATAAGCTGGAAACTCCTTTGGGAATGTATAGTTCCATTATAGCAGTGTTCCAGCACTTTTTCCATAAACAAATGGAAGAACTTCCGAAAACGACGAAGACCCGCTCTCTCGAGCGGGCCTCCGTACGCATTCTTCACAAAATAAACAGTAGGGGGTAAAAAAGGGGGGTTCAATTTACAGAAAAAATTCGGCATTCCGTTATCAGTTCGGGCTGACCTGTTCCCTTGCTGATGGTATAAGTATACCTTGAAACCGGGCGCAATATGTGAATAACTTATGAACGAGTTGTAAAGAAAGTGTGGAAAAATATCAGGGAATTTATGAACGGCTGCGCTCGTGTTTTTTAATCAGGCGGATATCGTCGCCAAAGAAGCGTAATTGTGTAAAATCGCCCAGCAAACGGGAAGCCACAGCCGCCGAATACCGCCGGGCAAATTCATCGGGCATGAGGTTGGTATTGACGATCATCGCGCGGCGGGTCATGAGCCGGGTATTGATGAGCGAATAGAACACTGACGTGGTAAACGCGGTGGTCATCTCGGTACCAAGGTCATCGAGAATAAGCAGATCAGCCTGCTCAAATTTGCGGATGGTGCGCTGCGCCTCCGCCGCGTCCACGCCGTTGAACTTGACCGATTCATAGCAGCCAAGCACATGAATGGCCGTGTCGTAGGCGACCGAAAACCCGGCTTCCGCGACCGCTTTGGCGATGCAGGTCGAAAGGAAGGTTTTGCCCAGCCCAGCCGAGCCAAAAAGAAGCAGATTGGGCGATTCACGGCCGAAATGATGGGCATACTCTGCACAGAGGTCAAAATTATATTCCATATTCTCACGCGGGGAAATGCCCATGCGCGCGTCCGGCGTGTCCGAATAATACTCCAGCTTGAAGGTGTCAAAGTTCTGATCCTCAATCGGCAGAATGGTGGAAAGCTGCTCGGTCAGGCGCTTTGCATACATGCGTCTCAGGCATCTGCACGGCTCGGAACCGACATACCCGAGATCGCCGCACAGCGGGCAGTCGGGCTTGTCATCCAGAAAATCAGCGGGCATGCCGTAATCGATCAGCAGGCGCACACGCTCGCGCTGAAGCGCAAGATTTTGCTCACGAAGCTGTGCAATGGCTTCGGTCGGATCGTCGCCCGCTTCGAGCGCTGTACGCAGCACCGCGGCTGCGGTGCCGCGCAGGATATCGTCAATCTGCCGCACGCGCGGGATGCGCGCATAGACCTGCTGACGGCGTTCGGACAGCATGCGTTCGCGTGCGTTACGTTTGCCTTCCAGCTCACGCAGCAGGTCGGAAATAATTTGCTTGTCGTATCTCATGGGTTATTCCTCCCCGGCACGCCGCCGCTTGCGGCGCTGGACTTCTTCCATCCATTCGCGCTCCCAGTTTTCCAGCTTGTCCGGCTGTGCGGCCGCGGGCTGGGCCGCCGGTGTCCGGCGGGCCGATTCCGGTTCAAGCGCGGTGATTTCCGCGACCGTGTGAACGCCCTTTTCATGCCAGAGCGTGAGAATCTTCTTGAGGTAGCTCAGGCTGAATTTGCCGATGTTCTGTTCCATGCGGCTGACCGCAAGCGCGACCGCGTCCGGCTCGAAGCCGGTTTCAATGAAGTGGGATACCAGCCGCCGCTCGGCAGCCGACGGCTCGCGTCCAACGATGTGCATGGCGGCAAACATGGCGTCCAGAAGCGGCTTTTCCGCCTCGATGCGCGCTAAGTACTCCTGCGCCTGCTGGCATGTATAGATGCCCATGTCCGACCACAGGGCGGCTTCGCGTTCGATGTCGCGGCGCGACACCTTGCCGCGGTCGCGTTTGAGATAGGACAGCAGCTCAATAATCACCTCCGCGGGCAAGCCAAGATGATCGTAGATCGTGAACAGACTGCGCACCTGCGATTCGGTCAGCGTGCGGCCGAGCGTATCCTCGGCGGTCAGGCACACGGCGGCAAACTTGTGGTCGCCCTCGCGCGCCTGCCGCAGCTCGGCAGCCGTATATTTTGGAATGTCGGACGCGGGGGACGGCGGAAGCGGCGCACTCTCGCGCATGGTCAGCCCGGTCAGGGTGAACACCGCACGGTCATACCGCTCCTTCGTAAAGCCCAGATCGCGCATGGCGGTCTTTTCCTCCAGCCGCTCGCCGCGCCGCAGAACGTAGAGATAAAGCAGGGCGCTGTCTCCGTCTCCGCAGGCAATTAACTTGTCAGCAATGTCGCAGCGGATCACGCGGAATTCACCCTCGGGCAGCAGCAGGGAAGCAAGGCTCATAATTTCCTCCAAAAGAAAGGACAGCCGGCACACGGCTGCCGAAAAATTGCAAAATAAAGTCTGCCTTTATTATATCGTGTCAAAACCAATCGCGCAAGAGGGCGGAAATTTTCTTAATTTGCCGATGATTTTTGGTAATCAGTATAGTATAATGAAAACTGAATTATACTGCGGCGCAATGTATGCATTGCGCCGGGTCATAGATGGGAAGGAAACTCTCAATGAGTCATATTACTACGATTTTCCTGAACGGCGCTGCGGGCAGCGATGGCATGGACGCTTTTGCCCGTCCGGTCCTGTTTACGGACGCTGCGGCGTGGATGGCGGACGCACTTCCACGTGATTCGTTCGGGGAAGCAGCCCTGCTGTGCCCGCTTGGGGAAACCCCGTTTGCCGCAGAGGGCGATGCGCTGCGTGCGGTCAGCATTCCGGCGGATGCGGAACAGGTGCTGCTGATTGCCGCGCCCATGCCCGAGCTGACGGCCGGAGATTTCGCGCATGCGGCGGCGGTACATCAGGCGGCTGGCAATGGGGTGACGCTGCTGTGCTGCGACGG
>JBJDZO010000051.1:0-4785 GCA_051868095.1 Butyricicoccus sp.
AATTACAAAATGGGAAGGAGCCTGACCAATGGCAGAAGAAAGAGAACTGATTCTGAAGCTGGGCAAAAAGATCACGGATCGCGTCGACGTCAAGCTGGGTATGACCAAGCTGGACGCCAATTCGCCCGAATACTATGGCCTTGCGAGCGTCATCACGGATGAGATGGCGGAGCTTGCGCTGGCAATGGACGTTCGTGTGCCCACGACTCCCGCGGAGATCGCGAAAAAGGTCGGCAAGAGCGAAGCGTATGTTGCAGACCTGTTTGAGCAGATGGCCTACATCGGCCTCCTGGAGTACAACTGGGAAAACGCAGATAAGCACAAGCAGTACATACTGCCGATCTTCGTCCCCGGCTCGGCGGAACTGATGAACATGCACATCGAGCAGACGGAACAGCATCCGGAAATTCCGAAGTTTTTCAACAACATGGCGTATATGCCGCTGACCAAAATCACGGCGATGGTGCCGCCCGGAGGCGCTGGCATCGGCATGCACGTCATCCCGGTGGAGAAGGCCATTCCTGCCACGAACGAGTCTGTTGATCTGGAGCATCTCTCTCACTGGCTGAAGAAGTATGAGGGACAGCTCGGCGTCGGATACTGCTCCTGCCGCAACGCCATGCGCGTGGCCGGCGACGGCTGCGGCGAGCTGCAGGATGAGCTGTGCATTGCGGTCGGCGAGTTTGCAAAATACTGCTCGGAGACCGGCAAGGGGCGCGACATCACCTATGAAGAGGCGATGGAGATTCTTCAGCGAGCGGAGGACAACGGCTACGTCCACCAGATCACGAACATCGACGGCGAGAATAAGATCTTTGCCATCTGCAACTGCGCGCTCGGCTCCTGCTTTGCACTGCGCACGAGCCAGCTGTTCAACACGCCGAACATGTCCGCGTCCGCGTATCGCGCGCACGTGAATACAGAAAACTGTGTGGCCTGCGGCAAGTGTGTCGAGGTATGTCCCGCCGGCGCGGCGAAGCTCGGTCAGAAGCTCTGCACGAAAAACGGCCCCATTGCATATCCCAAGCAGCCCCTGCCAGACGACAACCACTGGGGCGAGCACATGTGGAACAAGAACTACAGAGATGAGAACCAGAAAAACTGCCACGAGAGCGGCACGGCGCCGTGCAAGACGGCCTGCCCGGCGCACATCGCGGTGCAGGGTTACATCAAGATGGCGGCGCAGGGCCGGTATCTGGACGCGCTGAAGCTCATCAAGCAGGATAACCCGTTCCCGGCAGTGTGCGGCAGCATCTGCAACCGCCGCTGCGAGGACGTCTGCACCCGCGGCGACGTGGATCAGGCGCTCGCAATCGACGAGATCAAGAAGTTCATCGCCGAGCAGGAGCTGAAAGCGGAGAACCGGTATATCCCGAAGAAGATCCGCCACAAGGGCGACGATAAGGACTACGAAGAAAAGATTGCGATCATCGGCGCAGGCCCTGCAGGCATGAGCTGCGCGTACTATCTGGCGCAGATGGGCTATGCCAATGTCACGGTGTTCGACCGCAACCCGGTACCGGGCGGCATGCTGACGCTGGGCATCCCGAGCTTCCGTCTGGAGCGCGACGTGGTGAACGCGGAAATCGACGTGCTCAAGGAGATGGGCGTTACCTTCCGGTGCGGCGTGGAGGTCGGCAAAGACGTTACGATCCAGCAGCTGCGCGACGAGGGGTACAAGGGCTTCTATGTCGCCATCGGCGCACAGAAGAGCGCTCCGATCGGCGTGCCGGGCGAGGAGCTGGAAGGCGTGTTCGGCGGTGTGGACTTCCTGCGGGAAGTGAACCTCGGCAAGAAGCCGAAGATCGGCAAGAAGTGCGCGGTCATCGGCGGCGGCAATGTGGCGATGGACGTGTGCCGCACGGCGATCCGTCTCGGCGCGAAGGAGACTTGCATCGTGTACCGCCGCAGCGAAGCCGAAATGCCTGCCGATCCGGAAGAGGTCGCGGAGGCGATGGCAGAGGGCGTGAAGTTCCGCTATTTGAATGCTCCGGCGGAGATTCTGGGTGAGGACGGCACGGTCACGGGCCTGAAGGTCGAGATTATGGAGCTTGGCGCTCCGGACGAGAAGGGCAGAAGAAAGCCCGTCGGCACCGGCAAGTTCGAGACCATCGAGGTCAGCTCCGTCATCGGCGCGATCGGCCAGAAGGTCGATTGGGGCACGCTGGACGTGGGCGCGCTGGAGACGACTGCGAAGGGCACGGCCGTTGCGGATGCTGTCACGTACCAGACGGCGCAGAGCGACATCTTCGTCGGCGGCGACGTCCATACCGGTCCGAAGTTTGCAATCGACGCGATCGCGGCAGGCCGCGAGGGCGCGATCTCGCTGCACCGCTACGTGCATCCGGGGCAGAGCCTGACGCTGGCGCGCAACCCGCGGGACTTCTATGAGCTGGATAAGAAGAATGCGGTGATTCCGCTGGAGAGCTTTGACGCTCCGGGTCGTCAGGCGGTGCTGCACGACAAGAAGAAGGCGAAGACGTTCCACAACGACCGGATCACGTTCACGGAGGAACAGGTGAAGGCGGAAGCGTCCCGGTGTCTCGGCTGCGGCGCGACGATTGTGGATCAGAACAAATGCATCGGCTGCGGCCTGTGCACCACGAAGTGCGAGTTTGACGCAATCCATCTGGTGCGCGACCATCCGGAGGCAACGAAGATGTATCGCTCGGAGGATAAGATCAAGGCGGTTCTGCCGTATGCGGCCAAGCGTGCGGTGAAGCTCACAATCAAGGACATAAAAGAAAAGTTCGCAAAGTAATTTCCATTTCACCGAAGGAGAACATCCATGCACGAGCTTGGTACTGTTTTTTATGTCATCAAGGAAGTCGAAAAGGTCGTCGAAGAAAACGGGCTGACAAAGGTCGGCAGCGTCACCCTGGAGGTCGGCGAGGTGAGCGGCATCATCCCGCACTATCTGACGGATTGCTGGAACTGGGCCGTCAAGGACACGACCTATCTCAAGGGCGCTGAGCTGCGGGTCGAGACGCTGGAGGCGGTGACCTACTGCGAGGATTGCCACAAGACTTACCCAACGGTGAAGTACGCGAAAATTTGCCCTTACTGCAAGAGCGAACACACCTATCTGCTCACAGGCAACGAGTACAACATCAAGGAGATCGAAGCCTGTTAACACAAAAAACCCAATGAAAAACCCGCAGATTCAAACGGAATCTGCGGGTTTTTGCTGGAAATGACTCAGAAATTCGTCTGCGAACGGTATTTTTCCAGCTGCGCATGTAAGCCGGCTTCCATCAGCGCGTACGCGCCGTCGCCATCGCTTTGCGCAAAGAGGTCTACAAATTTGCTGAGCAAATTCAGTGCGCTTTCAATACTGGTGGTTCGGATGTACGTCTCCCAGAAGGCGAGGGAGCCTTCCCGCACAGCGTTCATGGTCAGGGGCAGCATCGGGCTGCGGCTGAACCGGCAAATTGTGAAGTGAAATTCAAAAAAGCGTTCTGCGAGTCCGGTGTAGGACATGGCGTCTGAAGCAACGTAATGGCCGATCTCATCGATCATTTTGCGCAGCGTAAGAATGTCCTCCTGCGTGTGGCACGCTGCAAATCGCTTCATGGCAAAGCCCTCGATTGCCAGCCGCATGTCGAAGATCGCGCTGATGATGTCCGGGCTTAGATTGCTGCCGGTGAACCGCACAATGGCGTTGAAGGTCTCCAGATTGCCGGTGACCATATAATCTGCAACCGTAACGCCGCTCTGCGGCTTGATCCGCACAAGGCCGATGCGGGAAAGCTCTTCCAACCCGCCGTGGACAACCGTTTTGCTGATGCCCATTTGCTCGGCCAGTGCGCGTTCCGAGGGGAGGCGTTCACCTACCGCGAGTCTGCCCGACAGGATCAGATTGGCAATTCGCTGCACGAACAGCTCCTTGATGGTTGGCGCTGTGATTTTTTCAAAGTTCTCCATTTGAAATCCCCCCTGTGACCAGTTCTGTGCTTCTGAGCATGCCTGAAAACCGGCTGCGGTCAGACCAAGACCAATTTCACTCTTTTGTGTGCAGTTCCTATATTCCTGCATACAAAAACTTTGCGAAACGGCTGAAAACGACTGAATTTGATATGAAGTTATTGACATTTGATTGACAACTGCGTTTAATATGAATTGCATTGACCAATTTATTGTATCTGTAAATTTCACAAATGTCAACTAAGGGGGAACAGGACATTATGGCAGAAGAAAGAGAACTGATTCTGAAGCTGGGGGCAATGATCACGGATCGCATTCCGTATAAGCTGGGAATCAAGAAGCTTACGATGGACGATCCGGAGTGTGTGATTTTGGATCGTACCGTCACCGACGAGGCGGCGGAGATCATGCTCAAGATGGGGCTGCGCAAGCCGAAGACGCTCGCAGAGATCGCACGTATCACCGGCAAGGACCCGAAGCGCGTGGAAGAGGTGCTGGAGCAGACCGCACGGACGGGCGCTGTGGAGTACAATTGGGAAAATCCTGCGCACGAAAAGCAGTACTATGTGCAGCAGTTTGTGCCCGGCATTGCGGAGATGACCAACATGGTGCTCCCGCAGGTGGAGGCGCACCCGGAGCTGGCGTGGGGCTTTGACCAGATGACGTTTCTGCCGCTGGAGAAGATTACGGCGATGGTGCCTCCCGGAGGCGCAGGCATCGGCATGCACGTCGTGCCGGTTGAGAAGGCCATCCCGGCGAAGAATGAGACGGTGCCTGTCGAGCATATCTCGCACTGGCTGGACAAGTATGAAGGGCAGCTCAGCGTGGGCTACTGCTCTTGCCGCAACGCGATGCGGCTGC
>JBJDZO010000052.1:0-4768 GCA_051868095.1 Butyricicoccus sp.
GATCTAATGCGCCCTGCCAGCGCGGAAATACCGTATCACGCATGCCGGGTTCCTCCTGTGGTAAAACTCAGCTCGCCGTTCGTCAGCCGCGCACTGCCATCCGGGGCGGCGTGGCCGTCGCCGTCCAGCCGCAAAACCGGCAGCGAAACCGGAAGACCGCTCATCTCGCGGTCGAGCAGACGGAACAGCGGACAATCGGCCACCGAGCCATCTGCCGCACGGCGGTCGAGCAGCGCAGCGAGCGCGACACCCGGAATGCCCTCCACCACCGCATCCGCACGGAGCACCCGATCCGGAGCCGCGTTCCGTGCGACCGCAATGCGCAGGGTCAGACGCACGTCCGAGCGGTTCAGCAGACTGTCCACCAGCGCGGGCAGAGAATATTGCGCGACCGGCGCACTCACAAGAATGGCCTGCGCGTGGCTTAGATACAGGCGGCTG
This sequence comes from Butyricicoccus sp., assembly GCA_051868095.1. GTDB lineage: Bacteria > Bacillota > Clostridia > Oscillospirales > Butyricicoccaceae > Butyricicoccus_B. The sequence continues at coordinate 442 of JBJDZO010000052.1, forward strand.
GCCAGCAGCTCGTCCGCACGCAGGAACAACTCGTCGAAGGTCGCCCCTTCCACCGTGAAGTAGGCCGGTGCGGCATCGCCGTTCAGACTGTCCTGCCGCACGGTTTCCACCGTCATCACAAAACCATTTTCATGGCTATCGATGGCGAGTGCGGACACCGGCAGCAGCTGGCCGGTATTCTGGTTCAGTTCGGTCTGCCGTCTGTTTCCGCAGCCGGACAGCAGCATGAGCAGCGCAATCAAAAGCAAAACCCGTCTCATTTCTGCCCCTTTCGCGCCAGAAAACGGCGGCTTTTCATGCTGTGCCAGTTCACACGTGTCCAGCGGTCCTCATCGTGAGCGTGCACACGCGGCAGCAGGTTCAAAAGATACGGCGTACCAAACGAATGAATCGCGCACAGATGCAGCAGCATGAGCGCAAGGCCGAACATCAACCCATACAGCCCGAACAGCGCCGCACAGACCACGAACGCAAACCGCATGGTCATTGCCGCCGATTGCAGCTTGGGCGCGGCCAGACCGGTCACCGCCGCAACCGCGACAATAATCACCGCGGGTGCGGAAATCAGCCGCGCATCTACCGCCGACTGTCCGAGCACCAGTCCGCCGACAATCGACATCGTAGAACCAATTACGCCGGGCGTGCGCATGCCGGCCTGCTTGAGAATTTCAAACACAATCAGCAGCACGAGGGTTTCCCACAGCGGCGGCAGCGGTACGCCCTTCTGCGCGGCCGAAACAGCCAGCAGCATGCGCGTGGGCAGCAGTTCGGGATGATAATACAGCAGCGCCAGATACAGCGCCGGCACGGTCATGGACAGCAGAATCCCAATCGAGCGCAGCGCACGCCCCAGCCCGGCCTGCGCGGTCGGCAGATAGTAGTCATCGCTCGATTGCAGACACTCCTGCAAAATACATGGCGCAGTCAGTGCAACCGGCGTGCCGTCCACCACGATAGCCAGCCGCCCTTCCAGCAATTTGGCTGCCACAACATCCGGCCGCTCGGTGGTGCCGAGCGTTGGGAATGGGGAAGTGCGGTCATCCCGAATCCATTCGGACAAATAGTTTGCGTCCAGAATCCCATCGAGCGCATAGGTATCCAGCCGACGGCGCGCTTCGGCAATCAGACTGCGGTCGGTCACGCCCTCCAGCCAGCACAGACATACCATCGTATTGGTGCGCCCGGCCATGCGGGAAAAAGAAAACTTGAGCCGCGGGTCATTGATGCGCCGCCGGATAAGCGCCAGATTACCCATGAACGCTTCGGTGAAGCCCTCACGCGGGCCACGCAGCACACGTTCATTTTCCGGTTCCTCGGGGGAACGCAGCGAGAAGCTCTTGGTATCCACAACCACCGGACGCGCATCGCCCTCGGTCAGAATCACTGTGTTGCCGTACAGCAGGGATGACAGCATTTTGTCCGGGTCGGTCTCCGGCTTGCTGTCGTTGCCCTCAATGATCGTGTGCGCGAGTGTGTCCGCGTCCGCGGTTTTGCGTGTGCTTTCTACGAGCGGGCGGATGATGCTCTGGTTGATGGCACGGCCGTCCACCATACCGTCAATGAAAAACACCGCGCAGTGCAGTCCGGCGGGACTGCGCGTTTCCCGGATGACAAGCGTGTTGTCGTTTGTAAAGAGCGCCCGCATGGCGGCGAGATTGGCCGTGAGCGAGCGCGAAAGTTCGAGTGCAGGCATAAAAAATCGCTCCTTCGGGAGTAGCTTTCCCGAAGGAGCGTCCGCTTATGCGCGGAGATGGAAAAGGAGGAAGTAGTCAGGGGGCACCAAGCGCACTCGCCAGCGTGTCGCCGAACAGCCGCACTGCCGCAAGGGCTTCGCGCAGCGTATTGCCCGACGAACCGACCTCGAGCAGCATGGAGCCGGGGATTAAGTGCAGATTAAAGCGCTGTTTGCGCAGATTGATGGGCCGCATTAGACCCGGATGTTCGGCGTTCAGCGCCGATTGCAGCGTCACAGCATAATTCAGATGGGTTTTCCAGTCATCAAATTCCAGCCCACTCGCGTTCGTGCCCATAACCAGCATGAGCTGGGCGACCGTCTGGCCGTCCTGTTCGGAGGTGACCTTGTATTTGGTGCCGTCGTCGGCCAGAATCGCGTCCCGATGCACATCGATGGCGAGCTGCACGGTGGGATATTTTTTCAGCGCGGCTTGTACCAGTTCCAGCGAACGCCCATACGAGCCGTTGTACGCCGGATAATCACACAGGTCGGTCAGATGTACGGTGCGGATGCCGCGCGCTTCAAGTACCTTGCACAGCTCGGAACCCACCCGCACCACATTTTTGTCGGTGTCGGTGGTGCGTGCGTCCCCCGAAGCTTTATAGGTGTCGCCATCGGCCTGCGTGTAGGCTTCGGTCGCGTGGGTGTGGTATACAAGCACCTGCGGACCGTCCCCGGCCGCAGTCAGCCGCTTGGGGGAGGCCAGCATAGCGTCCAGATCGAAGTCCAGCCCGGACTGGTTGTTCACCGAGACAGCTGCTGCACGGTCGCCAAGGTCACGTGCGGGCGCGGCTGGTTCCAGTCCGGCATTTTCCATCGCGGTTTCGGCTTCGGCCAGATCTTCATCGGTCGGCTCCTGCTCCAGCCCGGCAGCGGCTGCGTGTGGGGTGTGGATGGTCTGTTCGGCCGGATATTCGCCGGTTTCAAGCGCCAGTGTGCCGAACACAAAACGCTCATTTTCCGCGAGCATGCTCAGCACACGACGTGCGAAATCGTCACCGCCCGCCCGGCTGCCGAGCAGAAGCACGGCGGCCAGCAGCAGGCACAAAAAGGCGGGGACGGTCACGCCGCTGCGCGGCCGCCTGCCGCGGTGCGCGGGATGTCGTTTCATAAGTCGCCCCCTCCAATGATGTGATGCTTCTATTGTATGGCAGGGAGCATGCGGTTATGACAGATACAGGTCGATATCCTCGAGTGAAAGCCCGGGTTGAAGCGCTAGATTGAGCGCGTATCCGATCAGGCGTGACAGGTCGGCTGCTTCCCGGTCGATGTCGCGTGTAGTGACGATCATCGGATGAGCCGGGGTGCGCAAAGCGTCGTGCTCCAACCCGGATGCACGCGCCAGCTCGTGCGCAAGGGTCGTGCCATCCACAACCGTCGGCACACCGACCGCAATTACCGGTACGCCCAGCGTCTCCCGATTGAGCGCGGTGCGCGCGTTCTCTACCCCAGAACCGGGCACAATGCCCGCGCTCGCTACCTGCACCGTGCGGGTCAGACGGGACAGGCTGCCCGCCGCGAGCGCGTCCACCGCGATCACCGCCGCCGGACGGATGGTCTTTACCAGACTGGCGAGGACTTCGCCGGTCTCCACGCCGGTCTGACCGAGTACACCGGGCGCAAGCGCGGATACCGGCCGCCATGACGCGAACAATTCCGGTTCGTGCGCGGTCAGGTGACGGGTGGCAATCACGTAGTCGGCTGCACGTGGGCCGATTGCGTCGGGTGTGATCTGCCGGTTGCCCAATCCGGCAACGAGAATGGGCGCATTCTCCACTTGGGGCAGCAGACCGCTGACCAGCTCGCTGAGCGCCCGGCACGCACGCGGAAAGGAGTCCTCCTCGCGGCGCATCAGCCCATCGAGAAACAGGGTTTCGTAAACGCCGACCGGCTTGCCGAGACATTCTGCGCCGATTTTGTCCTGAATTTCCACCGTTGTGACCGAAAATCCCTCGATTTTCCGTTCCCGGCTGTCTACACCGGGCAGTTTGTCCGCCTGCGCCTGCGCACGGCGGCTGAGGGCAAGCGATTCCACCGCGAGGTCGGTGCGGAAGGAAGAGTTTGGATATTTCATGGCAATCAGCTCCTTTTTTCACAGGGTTTGCAGAGCGGGAAAGAATTATTTCGAAAAAGAAAAAATAATACTTGCTTTTTTTCGATTCTGATGGTAATATTATAGATACTGATGACTAGCTAAGAGCAAGGAGGTGGATCGGAATGCCGAATATTAAGTCTGCGAAGAAGCGTGTAAAGGTTACCAAGGTCAAGGCTATGAACAACCAGATGGCCAAGTCTGCACTGAAGACCGTTCTCAAGAAGTTTGACGCGGCAATCGTCAGCGGTGACAAGGCTGCTGCGGAAGCTGCTTACAAGGCTGCCGTTAAGGCGGTAGATAAGGCCGCTGCAAAGCATCTTATGCATAAGAATGCTGCCTCCAACAAGAAGAGCGCAATGACTCTGAAGCTCAACGCGGTTGGCTAATAGCGAACACAAAACCCTGTCCGGTTGGACAGGGTTTTTCTTTTTCTCTCCGATAAGAAAAAAAGAGCCGGCTTTTCGCCAGCTCTTTTGGTTTACTTGGTGTAGTAGACT
>JBJDZO010000053.1:0-4761 GCA_051868095.1 Butyricicoccus sp.
GCAAAAGCAGATCGCTGCGTTGGAGGATCATAGCGGCACATGCGACGCATTACAGGTACAATACGAACGGCTGCGCGCAATTATCCGCCGTTATGCCGACGTACGGGAGCTGACCCCGGCACTGCTCTTTGAGCTGATTGAGCGGATTGAAGTCGGGCAGGGCGAGTACGAAAAGACCGTAAAGGGACGAGTCAAGAAGCAAAGCGTGCGCATTGCTTTTCGGTTTCTTCCGGAACCATATGAGACGGAAATTGTTACATAACGCCGAAGTTCAAACATATTCCGTTGGTCTTTCCGATCCTCATACCGGGAATTTTCGGAATCATATTTCAAATATAGCTGAAATTATAAAAACTTGAATTTTACAAATTTGTTTCTTTGAGCATAAAAATTCCCCCGCTCCCGGAGAAGAAGAAGAACCAGGAACGGGGGACTTCACTAGAGATAGAGAAGCAAGAGAAAAGATTTAGCTGTAGCTCGCAATCATCTTGAGGTAGTCCTCACCGTTTTCTGCGGTGATGACATCCGAGCCGGTGTCGATGCGGGATTCGATTTTCTCGCCCTTTGCAGCCTTGATTGCGTTTTCAACGCCCATAGCGCCCATGTTGTACGGGGACTGTGCCACAGTGCCGAGCAGTTTGCCTTCCAGCACCAGCTCAACAGCCGGATTGGAACCGTTGAAGCCAAGTACGGCGATATCGCGGCCAGCGGCTTCAATGGCACGCTGTGCGCCCTGTGCCATGGGGTCATTGGTTGCTAGAATCGCGTCGATCTGGTCATGACGCTGCATGATGTCCTGTGTGATGTTCATAGCCTTTTCAGCGTCCGAATCCGCGGCCTGAACCTCAAGAACTTCCCAGCCGCCGGCTTCGAGCGCGGTCTTGTAACCCTGCTCACGCTCATCCTGCGAAGCGTCGCCCAGACGGCCGCGTAGAATGACTGCCTTTTTGTTTTCGCCGAGCTGTTCTACCACGTACCGACCGCCATTTTCTGCGGCGGCAACGTTGCCGGTGCCGATGAAGGACAGCTTCTTGTCATAATTAATATCGGTATCGATTGCCAGAATCGGGATGCCGGATTTGCTGGCCAGTTCGAAGGCCGACAGCACGGTATCCTGAGAGGACGGGGCAACACAGAGCGCGTCCACGCCCATGCCGATCATGTTTTCAATCATGTCAACCTGCATCTGGACGTCGCTTTCCGAGTTCGGGCCGACAAACTCTACGTGAACGCCAAGCTCCTTGGCCTTGTCCTCAGCGCCTGCTTTCATCTGCATCCAGAAGGTATCATTCAGCGCTTTTACAACAAAGCCGACGCTCATTTCGCCGTCGGCCGTGCCGCCGGATGCATTGCCCGAGTCTGCCGAAGAGCTGCTGCCGCCGCATGCGGTCAGCGAGAGAGCCATGGCGCCTGCCAGAACTGCCGAAAGAATCTTTTTCATAGGTATCCTCCTCATGTCAAAACGACTGCATATCAAAATTTATCTTCAGGAACATGCAATGGACGATTGGTATGTGCGGGGGAGAAATGCGGGGAAAACCGGACCTTACAGCAGCACGTTTTCTGCCAGACCGGTCTGCTGGGACTTCATCAGTGCATCGGCAACTGCACAGGCAGCATAGCCATCGCGGCAGCCGGGGCCAGGCTCGGAAACACGGCCGCGCAGATAGTCAATCCAGTGCTGCAGTTCGGCCTGATAGGCGGTCGGGAAACGCTTCGACCAGTCATCCATGACTTCGAACGCGCACTGTAGGCGGGAACGGATAACCGGCGCCGCCGGATCCGGCAGACGGATGGTGCCCTTTTCACAGACCACTTCGCATTGAATATCATAACCGTAGTAGCTGTTAGCAGCGGCTTCCACGTCGATGAGCACGCCGCTGTCCGACCACATCAGGGCAAGCTGCGGATCACGCAGGCCTTCGTGCGCATAGCTGGTGGAACGCGGGAAATGCACCTGACCGCGAACAATTTCCTCATCCAGCAGCCAGCGGAACACATCGATTTCGTGGATGACGATGTTCGTAATGTGCATAGCGGTGGTGTGGCTGGGAGCGATGCGCGGCGTGCGGCTGATGCAGTGCGCCATGAGCGGTGCGCCCAGCTCGCCGGATTTGATGATTTCCTTAATTTTCTGATAATCCGGATCAAAGCGGCGCATGAAACCAACCTGTACCAGCGTCTCGCCAGTTTCCTGCTCGGCCTTGCAGACCGCATCGCAGTCTTCCAGCGTGGTGGCAAGCGGCTTCTCGCAGAACACCGGCTTACGGGCCGCAATGCATTTCTGTGTCAGGTCGGCATGCGTTGCATCCCACGAGGCAATCAAGACCGCATCCACCTCGGGCGAAGCAATCAGTTCTTCTGCCGTCGGCATCACCTTCGCGCCATACTGCTCCGCAAGCTCCCGGCATTTTTCGGTGTTCAGATCATAAAGCGCTGTGACCTTCACGCCCTCGATAACAGAGGTCAGCCGGCGCAGATGATCGCGGCCAATAAAGCCTGCCGCACCGAGAACACCGACCGAAACAACGTTTTTCTGAATCATTTTTAAGACCTCCCGTGTGTTTTTTGGTGCGCTGTTTATGTTTTCAGTATAAAAATCCGGAAGCAAAAAAAGCGCGGCAAAGCACGCAAAAAACAACGAATTTCACGCATGGTATGTTATCTGTATATTCCCGTCGTCTGGCTTTTCTGCTATAATAAAAATACAAAGCGACAGAGAAAGGAGAATCCGAGATGGCACTGCCTTATGAAAAGGGCGTTTCGCCCCGGTCTTCGCTGTGTGACGCCACGCCTTCGCGGCAGGCGCAGACGGTGCTGTATTATTTACAGCGCGCCGGGCATTTCTACTGCGATACACATTATTCCGTAGAGCGTACATTTTTCAACAGCTTTCTGCTCATCAGTGTCCGGAGCGGACGGCTGGAGGTGTGTTCTCAGGGAGAGACATTTGTGATCGGCGCCGATCAGTTCGGTTTTATCAACTGTTATGAACCGCACAAATACTGCGCCATCGAGCCTTTGGAATATTATTGGATTCATCTGGACGGCGCAAACGCCGCGGCATTCTGTGAAGAAATCCGAAAAGAGCACGGGCGTGTGATTCAGGTGGAACGTCCGAAGCATATCCAGAGCCAGATGGAGCAGATTTTTGAACAGCTGCACAGCGTAGGGCGTATCGAAGATGTGACGGCGTCCCGCCGGATTCATGACCTGCTGTGCAGCCTGCTGTATGCGGCGGATCAGAACGAGGCTTACGATCCGCTGGTGGCTGCGGCTCAGCAGTATTTGAGCGAGCATTTGTCCGAGGAGATTTCCACGCCTGCACTTGCACAGCGGTTCCATCTGAGCACGTCGCAGTTCAACCGTCTGTTCAAGCTGCACACCGGGCAGTCGCCGCATGAATATCTGGTCAATCTCCGGATCAATCACGCCAAAATGCTCCTCAAGGAAAGCCGGATGTCCATTACGGAAATCGCGGGCGCGGTCGGCTATGAATATGACACGAGCTTTGCCGCGGCCTTCCGCAGCAAGGTCGGCATGTCGCCGCGTCGTTTCCGCAATATGCCGGTTTAATTTTTTCGAAGCTTTCTGCGCGTTTTCCTTCGGTTTGTTGGCCCGTCTTTTTTTAGAATAAAGAAAAAAGGAGGACGAGCCTATGAAATTACTTCGTTTTGGTATGGTTGGCGGCGGACCGGGTTCCTTTATCGGAGATGCGCATCGCCGCGGTGCACAGATGGATGACCTTGCGGAGATGGTGGCGGGATGCTTCTCGCGCAATGCGGAGAAAAACAGGTCGTGTGCGGAAAACTGGCACATTGACAGCGACCGTCTGTACACCGATTACGCGCAGATGGCAGAGGCGGAAAGCCGGCGGGACGACGGAATTGACTTCGTTGTCATTGCAACGCCGAACAAGACCCATTTCCCGATTGCGAAGTGCTTTTTGGAGCATGGCATCCATGTATCCTGCGACAAGCCGGTTGCGATGTCGGTGGAGGAAGCGCTCGAACTGCGGGAGATGGCACAGCAGCGCGGGCTGCATTTCGGTGTCAGCTACACCTACGTCAACTATCCGATGGTGCATCAGATGCGCGCCATGATTGAAAAGGGTGAAATAGGCAACATTCTGACCGTGATGGCGGAGTATCCGCAGGACTGGGTTGCCAATCAGCTGGATGCGGGCATCCGTGTGCGCGACGCATGGCGGTTTGACCGCGCGCAGGCCGGTGAGTCGGCTGCTGCCGCGGACATCGGTACCCATCTGACCGCGCTGATCCATATGGGAACCGGTCTGGATATCGAGCGGGTTCTGGCCAACCTCTGCCGGATTCCCGCGGATATGCCGCTCGACACCAATGCGCAGGTCATGCTTACCCTGACCGGCGGCATCCCGGCCATGCTGTGGGCATCGCAGGTTGCCATCGGCCACGAATGCACGGTGTCGCTGCGTGTATTCGGCGATAAGGGCGCGCTGGAATGGAATCACGATCAGCCAACCCGGCTGAAATTCAACCGCGCCAATGGGCCGGAAATTTATCTGACCAATGGCCGCGATTTTCTGGAACCGCGTTCGCATGACATGTCCCGCATTGCCGCCGGCCATCCGGAGGGCTTCTTTGAGGCATTCGGCAACTATTACCGGGCATTCTGCCGCGAAATCCTGCGGATGCGCGGAGAAACCGATGCGCCGGCGCTGGCGCATCCGACCATCGAGGACGGCCTGCGCAGCATGTATTTTGTTGAAGCCTGCGTGAAGAG
>JBJDZO010000054.1:0-4715 GCA_051868095.1 Butyricicoccus sp.
ATCATCATCACCACGAAGGATACCGGCGCGATGCCGTAGATCAGCGAATAGGGGATTTTAATCATGCTGGTGGCACGACCGCTCTTGACGAACATGCCGATAAAGCCGAGGCTCTGCTTGAACAGATACGCGAGTACGACGAATACGACCACTGCGATGACCCATTCAAAAGCCTTCTGCACCTTCTTCGGGAACATATCGACAATCATTTCGATGGCAACATGGTTGCCGGTGCGGAAGGCCGCACCGCCGGCAGCGAACACGATCCATACCATGCACGCCGTCTGGACTTCCTCCAGCCAGGTGAACGGGGACTTGAACGCATAACGGAACACGACGCCGAGGAAGGTCATACAGATGAGTGCGACGAGTACGATGCACGCAATCGCGATATCCAGGTTGCCCAGCACAGAAAGCAGTTTATTGTTTTTCTTTTCCACAGGTAACCACCTTTTCGTCATGAAAATGGGGCGGAGGGAGCAGTACCCGCCGCCCCGCAGGACTATTTACTTGCCCATTGCCGCGCAAACGGTCTCGTACAGGCCGTCGCTCCAGCCGAACAGCTTGCCGTTGTCATAGAACGGACGAGCCTTCTCGCGGAAGCCCTCGAGAACCTCTTCGGTCGGCTCTACAACGGTAACGCCCTCATCCACCATCTTCTGCAGGTATTCTGCCTCGGATGCCTGCTGCAGCTCGTTGTTGTACAGACCAGCTTCCTCACAGGTGGAAACCAGAATTTCCTGCTGCTCAGCAGTTAGGGAGTTGAACAGATCGTTGGACATAACGAGCGTGGTGAAGTTCTTAACGTGGCCGTCGAGGATCAGGTACTTGGCAACCTCATGCAGCTTGCGGCCGTACAGGGTTGCAAGCGGGTTCTCCGCGCCGTCGATGGTCTTGGTCTGCAGTGCCTGATAAACGTCGCCGAGGTCCATACCGGTCGAGGTTGCGCCCAGCGTGTCAAAGCCAACCGACTGAATCTGGTTGCCCGGTACGCGGATCTTCAGGCCCTTGAGGTCGTCTACGGTATTAACCGGCTTGGTGGTCAGAGTGTGACGGTCGCCGTAAATCCAGTTGGAAGCAACCAGCTTCAGGCCCTTTTCCTCCAGCTTCGCGCACTGCTCCTGGTACCAGTCGGACTCGATCAGCGTCCAGCACTGATCCCAGTCATCAAACAGGAACGGACCAAAGACGATGCCGAAATCCGGTACGCCGTAGTCGGCATAGAACGCGCCGTCGGCCAGCGTAACGACCGGCTCACCAATCAGCATGGAGTCGATCAGCTCGGCCTTGGAACCCAGCTGGGAGTCCGGGAACAGCTCGATCTTGAGGGTGCCGTTCGACTTCTCATCGACCAGCTCCTGCCACTTGACCAGACCCTGACCGAACGGCTCAGAGATCGAGTTTTCGAAGCCAACCTGAATGACGGTTGCTTCACCGGAAGCGGCGCCGGTGCTGTCGGTGCCGCCCGCGGTCGAACCGCCCGCCGAGCTGGAGCTGCCGCCGCATGCGGCCAGACCGGTCATCATTGCGCCTGCGGTCAGCAGAGCAAACAGTTTTTTCAGTTTCATAAATAGTACCCCTTTCATTTTCACTGCTTCTCGTATTTCAGGCAACGCCGCAGAATTATGTCTACGGCGCTTTGCGAAAATTTTGCACCCCGACTTTGTTGCAATTTCTTGCAATACATCAAGTATTACCGCGAAATTGCGCCGCGTCTGTGCGCAAAATTTTTACGCAAATCGCTCTTGCCAAATTGTGCGGTGTTACCTCATCAAAAAACCCGGTGGGTTTTTTGCAAAGGTTAACGGGTGAAGTCGAACACGACCTTGAGCATCTGGCCGGCGTTCTTGTCGAAGTCGGCAAAAGCCTGCGCCGCGTCGGTCCACGCATAGGTGTTGGTGACGATCTTTTCGAGGTCGATCTTGCCGCCCTTGACCAGATCAATCAGTTCGAGGAAATCCTTCTTCATCGCGTTGCGCGAGCCGTAGATGTTCAGCTCCTTCTTCTGGATGATGGTGAAGAAGAAATCCTCAATGTTGCGCTTGGATACGCCGATGAGCACCACGCGGCCGCCGAAGCAGGCAGCGTCAATGCAGTTCTGGAAGGTCTGCGGCATGCCGACCGCCTCAATCGTGACGTCGAAGCCGTTGCCGTTCGTGAACTCCTGAACGCCGTTTGCGAGCGCCTCGGGCGAGTCGTTGAGCAGCTTGTGGTCGAGGCCGAAGGTGGTGAAGGCGTAGTCGAGCTTGGCCGGCGCCACATCGCAGATGGTGACTTCGGCGCCGATGGCCTTGGCTGCGACGGCTGCCAGTACGCCGATTGTGCCTGCGCCGACGACGAGCACCTTTTCGCCCGGCTGAACGCTGGCACGCTGTACGCCGTGGTAGCTGATGCAGAACGGCTCGATCAGGGCGAGCACCTTGGGATCGAGGCCCTTGCCGTCGTACAGGCGCTCGACCGGCATGGTGATGTACTCGGCGAACGCGCCCTCACGCTGCACGCCCATGGTCTGGTTGTCGGTGCAGGCGTTGACCAGACCGCGCTGGCAGGAATAGCACGTGCCGCAGTTGAAGTACGGGTTTCCGGTGACGATCATACCGGGCTTGAGGCCGAGATCGTTGTCGTCGATCTCGATGATTTCGGCCGAAAACTCATGGCCGGGTACGCGGGGGTAGGAGACGTAAGCGTTGCCGCCGCGGTAGGAGCCGAGGTCACTGCCGCAGACGCCGCCGTAGAGCAGCTTCAGAAGCGCTTCGCCGGGCTGACGCACCGGCTTTTCCATCTCGCGCATGGAGACCTTGCCGGGTTCGTCAATGCTGATTGCTTTCACTTGGAACATCCTCCTTTACGGAAATTTCGGTGCAATGTATCCTCTCTTGTATACATCAAGAATATAACAAGAATCTCCATCTGTCAACCGAAATCCAAGCAAAAAACGGATTTTATGGAAAGCCTACAATTTAGCCGTTAAGAAATTGTGCAACACAGCCAGAGAAGGAGCAAAATGGCCACTTTAGTAAAAAATATTGATTTCTTTACGCGGAATCATTATAATATGGGATATACGAAATGGAATCCAAGTATGTTTTTTTCAGAAAGGCAGGGAACCTAGAATGAAGAAGGACAGCCTGAAGCTCCAATCCTACAATACCATCAAGGACAAGATCATCCGGTGCGAGTACGCGCCCAACACACTCATCAGTGAGGAGGCGCTGCGCGAAGAGCTTGGCGTCAGCCGCACCCCCATCCGGGACGCGCTGTCCCGCCTGGAGCAGGAGGGTCTGATTCAGATTCTTCCGAAGAAAGGCATCATGGTTTCCGGCCTGTCGCTGAGCGAAATCAACGCGATCTTCGAAATCCGTATGCTGTTCGAGCCGTATGCGCTCGCCACCTACGGACATCGCTTAAACGACGAAAAGATGCTCGAATTTTACAATACCTGCTCGCAAGGCGGGGTATTTGAAGCGGATGAGTTCTATAAAGTGGACGATGAGTTCCATGCGTTCATCATCGGCGCGGCGCCCAACCGTTACATCCATCATACTTATAAGCTGATCCAGAACCAGAATCTGCGTTTCCGTGTCATGACCGGCCAGCGGCCGGACAACCGGCTCGACTGCAGCAACAGCGAACACCTTACCATTATAAAAGCATGTCTGCGCAAGGACTGGACGGCAGCAGCCGACGCGATGGAAGAACATCTGCGGCAGTCGAAGAATTCCACCTTCGAATTGCTGCTCAATTACGGGGGAGTCTAAAGGCTCCCTTTCCTTTTGCCATTTTGCCCAAGAATAGCGGCAGGCTTCTGTTGCTTCCTACAAAAATGCGGAGTGCGGAACGATTGTTGTATACAACATGGATTTTTTGATGTATACTAAAAACACAGGGAATACTTGAATCTGTTGAACTTATTTTATTGGGAGGCAATTACATATGAAACGCATTGATGAAGTCATCGCAAAGCCCAGCTATCCCGAAAAGATCCTGCAGTTTGGCGAGGGCAATTTCCTGCGCGCCTTTGTGGACTGGATGATCAACAAGGCCAACAAGGCCGGTCTGTACGAGGGCAGCATTGTGCTGTGCCAGCCGATCGCGCAGGGTCTGGGCGAAATGATCAACGCACAGAACGGCGTGTACACGCTGGCCATGCGCGGCATTGAGGACGGCCAGCCGGTCGAGAAGATCGAGCAGATCACCTCGGTTTCCCGCTGCATCAACCCGTATGCCGATTACGAAGCGCTGATGGCGCTCGCACGTTCGGCCGATTTGGAGGTTGTCATCTCCAACACCACCGAGGCAGGCATCTCCTACCACGCGGGTGACAAGCTGACCGACACCCCGCCGCACTCCTTCCCGGCCAAGGTCTGCGCCTTCCTGTATGAGCGCTACAAGCATTTTGACGGCGCAATGGACAAGGGCCTGCTGTTCCTGCCGGTCGAGCTGATCGACAACAACGGCGCAAACCTCAAGCGCATCGTGCTGCAGTACGCCGACGAGTGGGGTCTGGATGAAGCGTTCAAGAACTGGGTGTGCGAGGCAAACCACATCTGCTCCACTCTGGTAGACCGTATCGTAACCGGCTATCCGCGCGACCAGATCGACTATTTCGAGGAAAAACTCGGCTACAAGGACAATGTAATCGTTACCTCCGAGGTCTTCAACCTGTGGGTCATCGAGGGCAAGAAGGAGTGGGCGGACATCCTGCCCATCCACAA
>JBJDZO010000055.1:0-4691 GCA_051868095.1 Butyricicoccus sp.
CTTGCGAGCACTAGCACCTGAAGCTAGCGCGTCTGCCATTCCGCCACATCTGCATATTGAATTTGTGAATTGGTGCGGGTAACAGGACTTGAACCTGCACACCTCGCGGTACCAGAACCTAAATCTGGCGCGTCTGCCAATTCCGCCATACCCGCGTTGTTCCCGCGTAGCGAATATTATTATAGCGTAAGGATCGGCATTTGTCCAGAGGAAATTCAAAATTTTTTGAAAAAATTTTTTGACCCGAATTTTACTAAAACTTTTCAAACAAAAAAACAACTTCGCCCACGTCGGAGCGAAGTTGCCTGAGAAGAAGAGAAAAGAGGTGATATGAGCAAGTAAATGTAGGTCGTCCGCCGCACCGGGACATCGCGGGGTTCCTGTCCGCCGTTTGTATTGGCTTGCTTTGTTGTATTAAGAATACTGCGAATTCGAAGAAAATGCAAGCAGTGCAATATCCAAATCAACTAAATTTTTTCGCATAAAATCGGACAGATTGCACAATTATCCTTTTTCTCCCTTTCGCATGCATTTTCAGCTGCTGTCGATATCATAATCTGACGGAGATGATTCATTTTTTTCGCGGTTGACAGCGCGCAGTTTTTGGTGCATCATAATATTAGTTAACATATCAACAGTTTGAAATAGAAAGGAGCCAACGCATCTTGAATCCGTCTGAAATCGAACGTATGCTCACCACCCGTTTTTCGCGCACGCTGCTTGCGCCGTTCACCCGTGCCCTGCGCGATTTCCGCATGATCGCGCCCGGTGACCGTATCGCCGTATGCATATCGGGCGGCAAGGACTCCATGCTGCTCGCCAAGCTCCTGCAAAGCTATCAGCGCCGCATGGATTTTTCGCTGGTGTATCTGGCCATGGACCCGGGCTATGCGCCGGAAAACCGTGCCCACATCGAGGAAAACGCACAGACGCTGGGCATTCCGGTTGAATTTTTTGAGACCAACATCCTGCGCGTGGCGGCCAACCATTCGGCCGAGCATCCCTGTTTCCTGTGTGCCAAAATGCGCCGCGGCCATCTGTACGCCGAAGCGCAAAAGCGCGGCTGCAATAAAATCGCGCTTGGCCATCATTATGATGACGCGATTGAAACCGTACTGATGGGGCTTCTGTACGGCGGACAGGTGCAGGCCATGCTGCCGCGCCTGCAAAGCAAAAATTACCCGGGCATGGAGCTGATCCGACCGCTGTACTACGTGCGCGAATCCAGCGTACTCGCGTGGGTCGAAGCCTGTTCGCTGACCTTCCTGCCCTGCGGCTGTCCGGCATCGGCGCGCAAGGAGGATACGGGGCGCGCGCAAATCAAGGCTCTGATCGCATCTCTTGCCGCGGAAAACCCACAGATTGAGTCGAATATTCTGAATGCAGTGAAAAACGTGGATGTTTCCAAGGTTTTGGGTTGGCGGAACGGCACCTCCGAAAAACATTTTTTTGTTGACAAATTTCCCGATTAGTATCAAAATTAAACCGTTTACCCCGCAAAAAAATTATTTTTTTCACTTGCAGGAATTTGTGTTTATCGATATAATGATGTTGTAGGACATCGTACTGTGCGTCCCTATTCCGGAAGCACGCCTTCAACAGATGCCCTTCGCCCACCGTATCCGGTTCTATTTTCGCGGGATCTTTATTTTCTCGCACAGGGGCAGCACCTCCTGTCCAGACATTGTATCCCGCAATGCCGTTATCTTATTATGTGAGGAGAAGGGATTCTTATGGCAAATCAGGTTTCCGTTGTGGACGTAACCCATCCGTCCCGAAGTGGCTCTCTGGCCGGGATGGAGAACAATTTCAAAAAGGCCATTACTGAACTTTTGGTCCTCTTCCTGCTGGATGAACGTGACATGTACATCAACGAAATCACGTCCGAACTTTTCCGCCGCAGCGAAGAACAATTTCAAATTGTTTTCCCCTATGCTGTGATTTACCGCATGGTTCGGTTCGGCTACATCAACGAGACCCGCAAGCAAAAGGCACCTGACGGCCGCCTGCGGCAGTATTACGGGATCACCGAAGAAGGCTCGGTTTATCTGCGTGAATTGCTGACGTTCTATAAGCGCTTCAGCAGCGGCGTCGACAAGATTCTTCAAAGCGCTCCTCTGGAGGAAGCGCAGGCGTGAAGGCAATCGGTTGGAAATGAAAAAAGCGCAAGGCATTTCGCCCTGCGCTCTTTTTATATCTGTCGGCGGTAATTGCCCCAGCGCCGTGCGCCGAGGAGCGCGGTGACAAGGGAGACAGCCGAAAAGCCCAGCCACACATAAATGGCGGCCTGCCAGCCGAACACATCCGCGACCTTGCCGATGCCGTAGGACGACAAAGCCGAACCGATGTAAGCCGAGCAGTTGAGCACGCCGGTGACCGTACTTGCGCGGCCGATTGCGCCGAAATGAATCGGCATAATATTGATGAGCATGACGTTGGCGCCGATCATGCAGGTCGAAGCCAGCATCATCATCATGAGCGACCCAGCCGCACTGGTGCGGCACAGGACAGCAAGCGCCGCGAGCGCGGCCAGATCGACCGCAAAAAACGCAGCCGTCCCCCGCAGCTCATTGCGGATCCAGCGTTTGCTGATGGCCTTGGTGAGGAATACGCCGGTGATGTTCACAAGCGGCAGCAAAATGGCCATCGCGGTCGAAACCGACGCGCCGAAGCGGAAATTCTCGGTCATAAAGGTGGGCACCCAAGTCTGAATGCCGTCGCGCAGCATGCCGTGCGTGACCGCGGCAAAAAGCGCGTACAGCACGCCCGACACAGCCAGCACCTGCATGAGCGAACCGCCGCTCGCCTGTTCCTGCGCGGTAAGTATGATGTGTTCCATCTGCCCGTGAGCCTCGATTTCGCGCTCATACCATGCCATACGGCGCAGCCAGTACAGCGACGCGATGATCATGAGCACACCGGACAGCAGGAACACCGACCGCCAGCCGAGCGTATGCAGCGCGAACGCGGCAAACAGATAGGTCAGGACGGTGGCAATTGGGTTGGTCGCGGCGGCGTTGGCGCAGGCGCGCTTGCGGTAGTGGGGCGGCAGCACCTCGGAGAACACCTTAAACACCGGCGACCAGATAAACGACTGAAACACGCCGTTTGCGGCCCACAGGACAAGCATCACGCGGTAATCACCGGTAACACCCATACCCAGATTGAGCACAGCCGAGCCGAACACACCGGCAAAGACCAGCCGGCGCGGCGCGATTTTATCCCCCAGATAACCGGACAGAATCTGGCAGGCGCCGTAGGCAGCGAACAGCGCAGTGCCGATCAAACCGGCCTGTGCTTTGGTGAAGCCCTCGCTTGTAATCAGCTCGACGGTCACCGCCGAATAGCTCAAACGACCGAATACGCCGATAATGTACATCATGCAGCACAGCAAAAACAGCCGGGTGGCATACATTTCCGGGCAAACCTTGCGCGTGATCTCGCCCGCAGCGGGGCGGGTGGCAGTTTGCATGGGTAATCCCCCTCATTTTTCCGATTTTTACACGGTTTTGATTGTAGCACTCCCCCGCAGCCAATGCAAGGGTAAGAAACCGGAGTTTTGCCGGAAAACGGTTGTTCTTTGGCCGATTTTTTGATATACTTGACCCAGTACCCAAGGAAAGGACGTGTGCCCGATGGACGAAAAAGAGCGTCAGGCCATAGAGGAAGAGGAAACCGCTCTCGTATCCGCGGAGGACGAGGCAGAGGACGAAGAAGAACTGGACGCGGAAGACGCGCCGGAAGAAGAGGAAGGCGAACGCCTGTATTTTGGCCGCTTCACGGCGGGCGTATGGCACGGCGGTATTCTGGGCATTGCGCTGAGCTACATTGCGCTCGGCCTGCTTGGCATGGCAAACAAGCGCTTTTCGCTCGGCATCGAATCCGAGCTTCAGTCGCCGCTTGTAAAATACGGTCTTCTGATCGTGCTGTGCTACGGTCTTGGCAAGCTGGGCGGCATGTGGGAAAAGCGCCGCAAGGAAGCCGAAAACGCAGAAAAATAAGCAAAAATCCCCGCCATATGGCGGGGATTTCTGTATTGAGAGAAAAGAAAAAGGGGAAATTACTTGCCGAGGTGGCTGCGGCGGCGGTCGCTCGGGGTCATGTAGCCGCGGCTCATCATGTTGCAGGAATAGCTCAGCTCGCAGAGCTGCTCAAAGTAAGATTTCTTATTCATTGTTGTTTCCTCCTATGAAATGCGCCCGGTAGGCGCCGGTTGATCTTGTTTTTGTTTCTGCTTCTATTATAGTCGATTCATCCAAAAACGCAAGCTATTTTTTGGTCAATTTATTTGAATTTTGGCCGTCATCCCTGTGCATTTTAACTAAATATCCTTTTATATATTGTGCATATAATACAATTTCTTGAACTTGTTGCGATTCTGTCAATTTATTTTTCACGCGAACCTATAACAGCAAAAATGTAATATGGCGAGTACATATGCACCCGCCATATCATCAGGATTCGGTGATTTGCCAAGACAACCACAGCATGCTCCCGCCGAAAAACAGAATATACGCAATACCGATGATCGTCCAAATACGCGAGACCTTGTCATGCTTATGTTCCCACGCGTGGGCGCGCACAAACACGACTGCCGCAAGCGCCGCCAAAATAACCGCCGCTTTTGAAAGAATCGACAAAACCTCAATCAGATCCATCATATCATATCTTTACCAAGCGAGAGCTTCAAA
>JBJDZO010000056.1:0-4159 GCA_051868095.1 Butyricicoccus sp.
TGCCGAATGCGTCGTTGACGTAGATTTCCGCCATGGAAGCCAGCTCCTTGGCGAATGCCGGATCGTTCTTCTCCTCTTCCTTGTGGAAGCGAACGTTCTCGAGCAGGATGGCCTCGCCCGGCTGAACCTCAGCGGCCAGCTTCTTGGCGTCCGGACCGATGACGTCCTTGGCCAGCTTGACCTCCTGACCGAGCAGCTCGGACAGGCGCTCCGCAACCGGAGCCAGCGAATACTTCATCTTGAACTCGCCCTTCGGACGGCCGAGGTGAGAGCACAGGATCACAGCAGCCTTGTGCTCGAGCAGATACTTGATGGTGGGCAGCGCAGCCACGATGCGCTTGTCATCGGTAATGCGGCCGGTCTCGTCCTGCGGCACGTTGAAGTCGCAGCGCACGATAACCTTTTTGCCGGCTACGTCGATGTCTTCTACATTCTTCTTGTTGTAATCCATATTGACTCTCCTTTGAGCAATAAATTTTATCAAAACAGACGCAAACAGAGGATTTTTCCGCCCCAAAGGCAGCCTTTTGGGCAAGTTGACTCCTCAGACAGAATTATACTTGTTTTATCCTTAACAATCAATAGCGTATTTGAAAAAAAACGCAAAAAAACCCTCAGTTTGGCGATTATTTTATTTTACACAGGGGTAAAAAATAAAATTCTGTACAGTTTTGCCCTAGCTATTGGGGCGCAGCTCTGCTTATGCTTCGCGCGGCGCGCCGTAATACATGACCGCGAGCGCCTGCGGGCCGGTGTTTGTGATGACCGAAACGCCGATTGGCCAGCGCTCCACCGCCCGGAATCCGGCCTCGTACAGCCGTTTTTCCAGCTCGGCAATTTTGGCTTCGTCCACGTCGCCGTACAGCAGGCCGGCGGTCTGGTTTTCCAGTCCGACCGCGTGCTTTTTGACGAAATCGACCATCGCCGGAATGAGGTTTTTCTCGCCGCGTGCCTTGCCGCACACGGTCACCGCGCCCGCATACACATGGCTGATGGGTTTCAGCCCGAGCGCTTCGCCCACAAAGGCGGCGCCGCCCGAGATGCGGCCGGATTTCTTGAGGAACTTCAGCGTGTACACGCCGAGCACGGCTTCGCACCGCTTGAGCCGCGACCGCACCACACCGAGAATGGCGTCAAAGCTGTCGCCCTGCTCGCGCATGCGCGCCGCGTCCAGAATCACGCGGCCATAAATCATGGTGTAGGTCTCAGAATCGACCAGCTCAATCCGCATATCCGTGCCATATTCCTCGTAGAACATGTCGCGGGCGATGCAGGCCGACTGGAATCCACCCGAGCCTTTCGCGTTGATGATGATGCCGAGCACGTGAGTATATCCGGCTTCGTGCGCCCGGCGGTAGGTGTCGAGCAGCTGCGCAGGCGTGATCTGCGCGGTGACTGGAATTTCCTCCGACTGCTCGAGCAGCTTCCAGTAGTTCTGTGGTGTGATGTCATAGTATTCCCGGAAGGTGCGCCCTTCATGCGTCACCTGCACGGGGACAATTTCGATATGATATTGCTCGACCAGCGCCTGCGGAATATCGCAGGCCGAATCGGCAAAAATATGAATTTTTTCCATGTGTCCTCCCACGGATGAATTTCTCAAAGCGCCGGGCCGAGGTCAGCGGGGAAGCGTCCGGCTTCCTGCAAACCGCGGAATTCGGTCTGGCGCAGCGCCTCAAACACGGTCACTGCAACCGAGTTCGACAGGTTGAGACTGCGCGCACCCTCGCGCATCGGAATGCGCAGACAGCGTTCCGGATGCTGCACGAGCAGCTCCTCCGGCAGCCCGCGGGTCTCTTTGCCGAACATCAGGTAGCTGCCGTCGGCAAACGCGGCTTCGGTATAGGCGCGGGGCGCCTTGGTGGTCAGATAATAATACGGTCCATCCGGGTTTTCCGTAAAAAAGTGCGTGAGATTTTCGTAATACCGGATATCCAGCAGATGCCAGTAATCCAGCCCGGCGCGTTTGAGCTGCCGGTCGTCGATCGAAAAGCCGAGCGGCTTCACCAGATGCAGCACCGAACCGGTCGCGGCACAGGTGCGCGCGATGTTGCCGGTGTTTTGCGGAATCTCAGGTTCGACCAATACGATGTGAAACATATGTCTTTCCCTCTGCTCGCCCGGCACGTGCCGGGCCGAAATGAAATTACCTTCTATATCATATGCGAAAAAAGTCCTGTTTTCAAGCAAATCTTTCGAATTTTCCCTGAAAAAATGCAAAAAAAGAGACGGAGAAATCACTCCGTCCCATAACTTATTCAAAAAATGCCCGGGTTTGACGCACATTTTCCTCAATCGCGGCTTTGAGTGCATCCACCGACTCAAACGCCCGCTCGGGGCGCAGGAACTTATGCAGCTCTACATGGATGAGTTTTCCATACAGATCACCCGCAAAATCGAGCAGGTGCGGCTCGATGGTCGGCCCGCCGCCGTCGATGAAAGTCGGCTTGACGCCGATGTTGGTCGCGGCTAGATGCGCCTCGCCGTCTACAATGACCCGGGTAGCATACACGCCGTAGGGCGGCAGCGCCATTTCGGGCGGCAGCGGCAGATTGACCGTCGGCACGCCGATTGTCCGGCCAACCTTGCGGCCGTGCGCGACCACGCCGGTAATCGTGTAAGGATGCCCCAGAAACTTCCGGGCGCGTTCCATCTCGCCCTGCGCGATGAGCTGCCGGATATAGGTGGACGACACCACAATGCCGTCAATTTTGATGTCCGGGATACAGTCGTATCCTACGCCAACCTTGGCACATTCCTCGGCCATGCCCTCAGGCGTGCCGAGTCCCTTATAACCAAAACGGTTGTTGTGGCCCGAGATGATATATTTCGCGTGGAAGCGGCCAATCAGCAGCTTGTGGATAAAGTCGCGCCAATCCATGGTGCGCAGATGCTCGTCGAAATGGCCAAAAATGACCTCATCCACGCCGCCCAGCCGTTTGATCTCGTCCGTGCGATTGGTGTGCGCGGTCAGCATGGGCACCGGGATGCCCGACATGACCGAACTTGGATGCTTGTCAAACGTAAACACCGACGAGATGCCGCCGATCTCTTTCGCACGCTGCACTGCACGCTCCATCAGCGCCTGATGGCCGCAGTGGACGCCGTCAAAGTAGCCCAGCGCAATCGCGCGCGGTGGATTTTCCTGATTCATTGGGTCTTCCCCCAATCCTTTCAAATAGTGAGGAGTTAGGAAGTAGGAGTGAGGAGTTGTGGTTCCCGGCCAAAGGCCGGATTCAAATATCGCGCATCGCGCGATTCCTTCACTCCTACCTCCTACCTTCTAACTCCTATCTCGTGTATAAAAATTTCAGCGGAAATTTTTATACACGAACAGCCCTGTGCCGCCCTTTTCCAGCGTGCGGACCTGTCCGAGCATGCGGAACCGGTTCCCTTCGTAGACGCGCACGAGCGTGCCTTCGGTTTCGGGCAGGCCGGGTGCCATCCGCGGGAAGACAACCGCACCGCGCGCCGCACGTTCGGCGCCTTCCTCGGTCAGGTGCACGGCCGGATGCGCGAGAAACAGGCTGTCGGTCGGGCGCAGAAGCTGCCCGATGGTGCCGCTCGCCATGGCCTGTTCGACCGCGTCAAAGCCGACCGTTTCCGCGAGCGGATACGCGCCCGACCGGGTGCGCACCAGACTGTGCATGGCTGCGAGTGTGCCGAGCGCTTCCCCGAAGTCGCTCACAATCGTGCGTACATAGGTGCCCTTGCTTGCCACCACGCGGAAGCGGCCCTTCTGTGCATCCTCGTCAAAGTCCAGCAGTTCGATTTCGCGGATGAAGATGTCACGCGGCGTGCGCTCGACTTCCTTACCCTTGCGGGCGAGGTCGTACAGCTTCTGGCCGTTCACCTTGACCGCCGAATACATGGGCGGAAGCTGCTGCTGCGCGCCCTGAAAGTGCGCCAGACGCGCCTGCACGGCCGCAAGCGAGGCATACCGGCCGGACATCTGGGTGATTTCGCCCGTGGTGTCCTGCGTATCGGTCGCGTAGCCGAGCGTAAAGCCCGCAATATATTCCTTGTCCTGCGCGGCCGCAAAATCGGCGGCCTTGGTTGCCCCGCCGACAAACACCGGCAGCACGCCGGTTGCCATCGGGTCAAGCGTGCCGCCATGACCGATGCGGCGGGTGTGCAGGATGCCGCGCAGCTTGGCCAC
>JBJDZO010000056.1:4259-19869 GCA_051868095.1 Butyricicoccus sp.
GCGCCGCCCGCACGCACATGACCGCCGCCGCCGCATTTGCGGCAGATGGCCGAGGCGTTGACCTCTTTCGTGGTGCGCACCGAGGCTTTCACCGTGCCGTCCTTGTTCTCGGTCAGGGTAATGCCGACCTGTACGCCCTCAATCTGACGCGTCAGGGAGGCGATGGAATCAAGATCGTCCATATCCGCGCCGGTGCGGTCGATGTCAGCGCGCCACAGAATGGCCAGCGCGATATGATTGTCATGGGAAAACTCCATGGTGTCAAAAATGATGCGCTCCATCTGGAAGCGCGGCCAGCTTTTGACCTCAAACAGTGCGCGGTTGATTTCGCCGCCGTCCACACCTGCTTCCAGACAGGCTGCCGCCACGCGCAGCGTATCCGGCACGGTGTTCGAGAACTTGAAGCAGCCGGTGTCGGTGGAAATGGCGATATAGATGCATTCGGCGATGTCGCGCGTAAGCGCCACGCCCAGCGTCATCAGCACATCATACACGACCTCGGCGCAGCCGCCCGCCGCTGCACGGATGAGGTTGGCCTTGCCGATGCCGGGGTTGGAGCAGTGATGATCGATGGTCAGATCAATCTGACCCGCATACTGTGCGGCGTTGTCCGGCAGCAGGTTGTTGTCCGCGATGTCGGTCGTGACCACAAAGCGCGGCTCCCAGCCCTCCGGTGGGCAGCACGGCACAATCAGCGGCGCATACCGGCGGGTGATTTCCGGGTTTTCGAGGACATACGCGGTTTTGCCGAGCTGTTTCAGACCGCGGCACAGCGCGCCCGCACAGCCAGAGGTATCGCCGTCCGGACGGCGGTGGGTGAGAATCAGAATGTCGTCTGCCGCACGCAGCAGCGCGGCGGCTTCCGCAACCGTGACGGTGTTCATTCTTCGTCCTCCCCGCCCATTTTGCCGGCGCGCTCCAGATCGTGGATGACCTGCGAGATGTGTGCACCATGGGTCATGGACGAATCCAGATGGAACACCAGCTCGGGCGCATAGCGCAGCTGTACCATGTGGCCGACCTCACGGCGCAGCCAGCCGGACGCCGATTTGAGGCCCTTCATGACCTCTTTGGCCTGCTCCGGGGTGCCCAGAACAGAAATATAGACCTTTGCATACCGCAAATCGCCGGTCACTTCACAGTGCGTGACCGAAACCAGACCGTTTTTCACACGCGGGTCCTTAACCGAACGGATGGCCTCGGCCAGCGCCTTCATGACTTCCTCGGAGATGCGGTCGATACGGTTCGATGCCATAATGTGTTTACCTCCTCACTTGGGGGAAAATGAAACAGGACGGGCGAAGGGCCCGCCCTGTGCGTTTGTGGTTGTATATGGGATGCGAGCGCGTCCACCTCAGCCGCCCTCTGACCAAGCAGGGGCGTGCGAGACGAGGCGCGCGCGAGGGCCGCGTACACATTGTACGCAACCGAGCGCGGAACGAAGTATCACACGTTCCTGCGCCGGTCAGCGCGGAATTTCTTCCATGACGAAGGCTTCAAATACGTCGCCTTCCTTGATATCGTTGAAGTTCTCGAAGCCGCAGCCGCATTCATAGCCGGATGCTACTTCCTTCACGTCGTCCTTGAAGCGCTTGAGCGAGGACAGCACGCCCTCGTGAATGACGATACCGTCGCGAACAATACGAACCTGCGCGTTGCGCTGGATCTTGCCGTCCTGCACGTAGCAGCCCGCAATCATGCCGACGCCCGAAACGCGGAAGGTGGTGCGTACCTCAGCATGGCCGAGTACCGCTTCCTTGAACTTGGGCGCGAGCATGCCCTTCATGGCCTGCTCCATCTCCTCGATGCAGTCGTAGATGATGCGGTACATGCGCATATCGACGCCCTGCTGCGCGGCAGATTCGGTCGCGGTACGGTCGGGACGCACGTTGAAGCCAACGATGATCGCGCCCGAAGCGGCAGCCAGCATAACGTCGGAATCGTTGATCGCGCCAACCGCGCCATGGATGACCTTGACGCGCACTTCTTCGTTCGACAGCTTTTCGAGCGAGGAACGAACCGCCTCGACCGAACCCTGTACGTCGGCCTTGACGATGATGTTGAGTTCCTTCATCTCGCCTTCCTGAATGGAAGCAAACAGATTGTCGAGCGTAACCTTGTGGAAGGACTTGTTGCGCTCTTCCTTTTCCTTGTCCTTGCGCTGCTCTACGAGCTGACGGGCCATCTTCTCATCGTCTACGGCGTAGAAGATATCGCCTGCGCCCGGAACCTCGGCCAGACCAATGATCTCAACCGGTACAGACGGGCCGGCCGACTTGATCTTGCGGCCGTCGTCGTCGGTCATGGCGCGCACGCGGCCAACCGCGGTGCCTGCAATGACAGCGTCGCCGGTGTGCAGGGTGCCGTTCTGTACGAGCACGGTCGCAACCGGGCCGCGGCCCTTGTCGAGCTTGGCTTCGATGACCGTACCCTTGGCCTGACGGTTCGGGTTGGCCTTGAGGTCAGCGATTTCGGCGGTCAGCAGAACCATTTCGAGCAGGTTCTCAATGCCCTGACCGAACTTTGCAGAGATATTGCAGACGATGGTTTCACCGCCCCATTCCTCGGGCACCAGTTCATACTCGGTGAGCTGCTGGAGCACGCGGTCGGGGTTTGCGCCGTCCTTATCGATCTTGTTGACCGCAACAATGATCGGCACGTTTGCGGCCTTGGCATGGTTGATGGCCTCAACCGTCTGCGGCATGATGCCGTCATCGGCTGCGACTACCAGAATGGCGATATCGGTAACCTGTGCGCCGCGGGCACGCATGGACGTAAACGCCGCATGGCCCGGGGTATCGAGGAAGGTGATCGGCTTGCCGCCGACCTTGACGCGGTATGCACCAATGTGCTGGGTGATGCCGCCGGCCTCACCCTCGGTGACCTTGGTCTTACGGATGGCGTCGAGCAGCGAAGTCTTACCGTGGTCAACGTGACCCATTACAACAACGACCGGATCGCGGGGCTGGAGGCTCTCTGCCTTGTCCTCGGACTCGTCGAACAGCTTCTCCTCGATGGTGACATGGACTTCCTTCTCGACCTTGGCGCCCATCTCCTCGGCGACCAGTGCGGCGGTATCGAAGTCGATGGTCTGGGAGATCGAAGCCATGACGCCGAGCTTCATCAGCTCCTTGATGACGTCGGCTGCGGTGCGCTTCATGCGCTGCGCGAACTCGCCCACATTGATTTCGTCCGGAATGGAGACCTTGAGCTGCACCTTCTTGGCCATCATCTGCTGACGGGCCAGGCGCTTCATCTTCTCCTGCTCTTCCTGACGGCGCTTGGAGCCGTACTGCTGACGGGCACGCTGATCGGCCTTCTTGGTCAGCTTCTGCTTCTTGGCGCCGGTGGACTGCATGCGCTCGGCCTTGGCATCTACCAGCTTATCGATGCGCTCGTCATACTTGGCAAGGTTGACGTCGCCGCCGCCGCGGGTATCGATGCGGTGCACCTGCTTGACCTTGGATGCGCGCTGCTCTTCCTTCTGGCCTTCTGCCTTCTGGCCTTCTGCCTTGGGCTTCTGCGGAGCCGGAGCGGCTTCCTTCTTCGCCTCGGACTTTGCCGCCTTGGGCTGGCCGAGTGCGGCCTCCAGATCGGCTGCCTGATTATTCTGGGTGAAATATTCGAAAATAATACTCAGTTCGCGGTCATCCAGAACCTGCATATGATTTTTCGGTGTTTTGGAATACTTGGTCAGGATGTCGGTCACTTCCTTGGTGGACTTGCCGAAATCCTTGGCTACCTCATGGACTCTGTACTTGTTATCAATCGCCATTGGCGCTCACCTCCTGATAGATTTTCCGCACGCGGATGCGCGCGAGCCTATCGGCCGAACGTGCTGCGCACGTGCATGGGCACAAATGCCCTTTATTTTTTCTTTTTATCCTTACGGGAATCGATGCGGGCCTTTTTTTCGGCCACGCGCTCGGCAGCTCTCTGGTTGGCCATGCCGGTATAAACCAGCTTGCCGGCGATGGCGTTTGCCATGCCGATATCGTTGATGGCGCACACGGTGCATTCGCGCTTGATGCCGATCGCGTTGCCGATGGTTTCCTTATCCCACGGAAGCGTGATGACGGGTACACGGATATCATGGCGCTCCACCTTGCGGCGGGTAGCATCCCCGGCGTCATTCGACAGGAAAATCACGCGGCACTTGCCGGACGCGACCATATCGCGCACCTGCTCTTCGCCGTAAGCCAGCTTGCCTGCCTTGCGGGAAATGCCGAGCAGTCCCAGAATTGCATCAACTGCCATGGGTCTCCTCCTCCATTCGCGCTTCCAGCGCCTCGTAAACCTCTTCGGGCACACTCACCGAAAATGCCCGCTCAATGGCGCGGGATTTGCGCGCCTTTTTGAGACATTCCGGGTTCGGGCAAAGATATGCGCCGCGGCCGGGCGCCTTGCCCTTGAAATCGAGCGAAAGCTCGCCCTCGGGCGAACGGACCACGCGGATCAGCTCGCGCTTCGGGAACATCGTCCGGCAGCCCAGACACTGCCGCATGGGGATTTTTCTCTGCTGCATGGTCTCTCCCCTTTCCGGCGGCTTATTCCGCCGCGTCTTCGGCCGTTTCCGGCACGGTTTCTTCCGCCTCTGCCGGGGCGGCAGACTCCGCCTGCGAAGCCGGGGCAATGTCGATCTTGCAGCCGGTCAGCTTGGCAGCCAGACGGGCGTTCTGACCCTCCTTGCCGATGGCGAGGGACAGCTGATCGTCCGGCACGATGACGCGGCAGCTCTTGCCGTCCGCCTGCATGGTGGCCGAAATGACGTCTGCCGGCGCGAGTGCGGCCGAAACAAACTGCGCCATATCGTCCGACCACTTGATGATGTCGATCTTCTCACCGGCCAGCTCATCGACAATATTGCCGACACGTGCGCCGCGGGTACCGACGCATGCACCAATCGGATCCACATTTTCATCGTTCGAATAGACCGCGATCTTGGTGCGGTTGCCTGCCTCGCGGGCGATGGACTTGACCTCGACTACGCCGTCATGGATCTCCGGAACCTCCAGCTCAAACAGGCGCTTGACCAGACCCGGATGGGTGCGGGAAATCATAACCTGCGGGCCGCGGGTGCCCTTGCGCACCTCGATGACGTAAACCTTGACGCGCGCGCCCTCCTTTAGCTGCTCGCCGCGCACCTGCTCGGACGCAGTCAGTACCGCTTCGGTCTTTTCGCCCTGCGAAATCATCTCGAGGATGACGTTGCCGGTGCGCGGGTCGATGCGGGATACGGTCGCACCCAGAATCTCATGCGCCTTGGACTCAAATTCGGAGAGCACCATACCGTGTTCGGCCTCGCGGATGCCCTGAATGATGACCTGCTTGGCCGACTGGGCGGCGATACGGCCAAAGGACTTGGTCGGGATATCGATGTCGATGATGTCGCCCAGTACGGCGTTCGGCTTGTACTCGCGGGCTTCCTCCACCGAAAGCTCCTCATACGGCTCGTAAACGTCGTCTACGACCGTCTTGCGGACGTACAGGCGGTAGGACTTGGCCTTGCGGTCAAAATCGACATATACGTTGTCGGTCATACCGTCGTTCATCTTCTTGTAGGCCGCAATCAGCGCCTGGCCGACGCGGTCGAGCATGTAGTCTACCGAAATGCCCTTTTCCTTTTCGAGCTGCTCCAGAGCAGCAAAAAACTCTGCGTTCATCTTGTCTCAATCACTCCTCTTAAAACTGTACGGTGAGCCGTACGGCTGCGATGTCCTGTGGCTCATAAACGCGGCGCACGCCATCGGTTTCCAGCGTGACGCAGCCATCGTCGTAAGCGATCAGGGTACCTTCCATGATCTTTGCGCCGTCTACCGGCTTATAGAACTTAACCTCGACCGGGGAGCCGAGGAATTTCTCGAAATGCTGGGGCTTTTTGAGCCGGCGCTCCAGCCCCGCCGAGGATACACACAGGGTATAGGCGGGCAGCGAATCGAATTCCTTCGCGTCGAGCAGCGGGTCGAGCGCGCGCGAGACGGTCTCGCAGTGGTCGATATCCACGCCCTCGTCGCGGTCAATGGTGACGGTCAGCATGTACTGCCCGCCTTCTTTTTCAAATTCCACGTCCCAAAGCGAAACGCCGGTGTTCTCGCAGATCGGTTCCGCGAGCTCGGCAACCCGTTTTACAACTTCCTTGGCCTGCATAGCATCCTCCATCCGGTCAATAAGAAAGAGTGGGTCGCCCCACTCTCAAACATTCCATACTAACTTACATGTGATAGTATACCACTTTTCCATGCGCCTTGCAAGGAAAACGCGAAATTTTTTACGTTTTTGCGCTTCTCACGGGACTTCCCGACGAATCCCCGTCCGGTTTCGGCAGTTTCCACAGTTTCCCGCAGAATTTCTCGGTTCTTTTCCCGTTTTTTCAAATATCCTTTGCATTACGCGGCAAAAAGGCGTACATTTATGATGTATGCCGTTCCCGGCAATTTTATCCGTCTGGAGCGTTCCTTATGAACTCATCCCATTTTCGCCGTCAGCTCTGCGCGCTGCGCACTGCGCTGATCTTTTTCGCTGCATGGGCCGTGCTCGACCCGGCATTCACCGAATACCCGCACCTGACCATCCTGCTTGCGGGCTGCTTCGGGCTGGCGTTCCTGCTGCCGCGCAGGCTTTCAGGCGCTGCCGCAGTCTGGGCGCCACGCACGGTGTGGGCATTTGGCCCGCCGCTCGCGCTCCTCGTGGTCGAACTGCTCAACAACACTGACCCCTTTGAGGCGCTGTCGGTCGTGCAGTGCATCCTGAATTTGGTCTGGTATTACCTGTTTTTCGCGCTGCTGACCCTGCTGTTCGGACGCATCCGCAGTGCGGCTGCGCTCGGCATGGTGCTGAGCTTTCTGATCGGTCTCGCCAATCATTATGTTCTCACCTTCCGCGGGCGCATCATTTTCCCGATTGATCTTGTCGCATGGCGCACCGCGCTGAACGTCGCGGACGGCTTCGACTATACCCCGGATGAGACCATCTGCCGCGCGGCGCTGTTTGCGCTTGCCTATCTGATTGTGCTGTGCCGGCTCATGCCGCAGCCCCATGCCCGCCGCCCGCGCCGCCGGGTGGTGCTGATCGGCGCGGCAGCTTCGGCGGTATACTGCGCACTGTTTTTCGGCACCGGCATGCTGACCTTTCTCGGCATCTATGCCCAGCAGTGGAAAACGCAGGCGAACGGCTTTGTGCTGAATTTCACGGCTGCCCTGCGGTACAGCATCGTCACCAAGCCGGACGGCTACTCCGCCGAAGCCGTGCAGGACATAATTGACGCGCTTCCGGAAGCCGAACCGCCCACCGGGCAGCAGCCGGTGCATATTCTCGCCATTATGAACGAATCCTTTGCCGACCTTTCCTCCTATGACACACTTGACCTGACCGAAGACCCGACCCCCTTCCTGCATAGTATGCAGGAAAACACAATCCGGGGCACCATGTATTCGCCGGTCACGGGCGGCGGCACGGCCAACGTCGAGTTTGAGTTCCTGACCGGTAATCCGCTGGCTTTCCTGCCCGCGTCCACGGTCGCGTACCAGCTGTATCTGGAGGACAACACCCCCTCTCTCGTGTCACAGGTGGAAGCGCTCGGCTATTCTTCGGCTGCCTTTCATCCCTACCAGTCCTCAGGCTGGAACCGCACGTCCGTGTATGAATGGATGGGCTTTGACGAACAGCTTTATGAGGAGGATGTGCACAATCCGGAATATATTCGCGGCTTTATTTCCGATCAGTCGGATTACGAAAAGCTCTACGAGCTGACCGACGCGGCCGGGAATGACCCGCTGTTTGTGTTCAACGTCACCATTCAGAACCACAGCGGCTATCAGCTCCCATGGACCAACCTCGAGCGCACCTCCGAGCTGGACGGCAAACTGGAGGACGATTTCCCGCCCGCCGATCAGTTTTTCTCGCTGATGAAGGCGTCAGATGACGCGCTGCGCAACCTGATTTCGCATTATTCGCAGAGCGACGTGCCGACCATGATCATCTTTTTCGGTGACCACCAACCGCCGCTCGGCAATGATTTTTATGAAGCGCTGGCGGGCAAACCGCTTGACAGCCGCACCACCGAAGAAGTATTCCGGCAGTACACCACGCCGTTTTTCATCTGGGCGAACTATGACATTCCGGAGGCCGAAAACGTGGTCACGACCTCGTGGGGTCTGCATCTGCTCACGGCCGAAGCCGCCAATCTCCCGCTGACCGGTTACCAGCGGTTCCTGAAGCAGGTCGCGAAGCAGGTTCCGGTCATCACGCCGGTGGGCTACATCACGGCGGACGGCCGGTATTCCTCGGACGCCGGCGAAGCGCTCACGCCCGCCGAAAAGGCACTCGTACAGCAGTACCGCATCCTGTCCTACAATAACCTGTTCAGCGGGGACAGCCGCGCAGACGGCTTCTTCTTCCCCAAATAATCTTCATTTCCGCAAAAAAGCTCCCCAATGGGGAGCTTTTTATGGACTTATTTTGCGGCATTGGTACCATTTCAGCGCATCCGCGAGCAGCCGCCATCCAAAGAAGCCGATCAGGATGTAGGACAAAATGGCTGGATTCCAATTCGGGTCATAAATTGTAACCGTACCGTCCTCGATCCCATAGGCAAAATACACGAGCGGCGTGACGCATTCCGCAATATAATTGGGACAGTCAAGTTTTTGCTCCTCCATGACCTGAAACCGGTGAAAAATCAGGCTTTTTTTGACCTCAAACACTCTCCATCGACCGGCCTGCTCTTCCGTCAACACGACTAAGGCATTTTTCTCCTGCGCGGCAGACAAAATCTGTGTGCTTTCTTTGTATATTGCTGCTTCGTTTTTGTCGATAGGAAACGCAAAGTATTCGTAGCACACAAACAGGAAAAGTATGAGACACAGGGAAATTCCTCTTGTTTTCTTCATTTTCCACACCCTCCTTTTTGTCATCCTCGGAATGGTTTTTCAGCTTTTCCAGATTATTTTATTATACTATTTTATACTAGAAAAATCTATGAAAAAAGGGCTTACCCTGAGAAGCACTCCTCAGGATAAGCCCTTTGAAATTCAACTTGAACCGTTAATTAAACAAGCTCAATGATTGCCATCTCGGCGCAGTCACCGCGGCGGGGACCGGTCTTGATGATGCGGGTGTAGCCGCCGTTACGGTCAGCATACTTCGGTGCGGTCTCGGAGAACAGCTTAGCAACAACAGCTTCCTTGGTGATGTAAGCCATTGCCTGACGGCGGGTTGCCAGGGTGTTCTTCTTGCCCAGAGTAATCATCTTCTCGCACATCGGAGCAACTTCCTTTGCGCGGGCCAGAGTGGTCTCAATGCGGCCGTTCTCCAGCAGGTAGGTTACCATCGCGCGGAGCATCGCGCGGCGGTGGTCGCTCGTTCTGCCGAGCTTACGATTGCTTGCCATAGTCGTGTACCTCCCAGTAAGGTCAAAATAGGATCAGCGGCGGCGCGGCAAACGCCGCCGTGATAGTGCTTCTTCAAAAACGGGACACGCCCCCATTTCGGACAGGCGGCCCGGCTGCGGAAAAATTTATTCCTCAGACTTTGCAAGGCCGAGGCCCATAGCCTCCAGCTTGCCGATAACCTCTTCCAGGGACTTGCGGCCCAGGTTACGAACCTTCATCATATCCTCCTCCGAGGTATTGATGAGATCTTCCACAGTATTGATGCCTGCGCGCTTGAGGCAGTTGAAGGAACGAACCGAGAAGTCCAGCTCCTCAATCGTCATTTCCAGAACCTTATCATGCTGCGCTTCGGCCTTTTCTACCACCGTGGACTTCGAGCCGATCTCCTCGGAAAGGTCAACAAACAGATCGAGATGGTCGCGCAGAACCTTTGCGCCCAGCGAAACGGCATCCTTGGCCGCGATGGTGCGGTCGGTCCAAACCTCCAGGGTCAGCTTGTCGTAGTCGGTCATGTTGCCGACACGGGTGTTCTCCACCGTGTAGTTGACCTTGTACACCGGGGTGTAGATGGAGTCAACCGGGATGACGCCGATGGCGGTCTGATACTGCTTGTTGCGCTCGGCCGGGATATAGCCGCGGCCGGAAGACAGAGTGATCTCCATGGACAGGCGTGCGTCGCTCATCAGGGTAGCGATGTGCATATCGGGGTTGAGGATCTCAACCTCGCCGTCCGAGTGGATATCGCCCGCCTTGACTTCGCCCTCACCGGCGGCCTCAATGTAGACCGTCTTGGGGCCGTCGCAATGCAGCTTGGCAATGATGCCCTTGACGTTCAGGACGATCTCAGTGACATCTTCCTTGACGCCCGGGATGGTAGAAAACTCGTGCTGTACGCCAGCAATCTTGATCGAGCTTGCGGCAGTACCCGGCAGGGAGGACAGCAGGATGCGGCGCAGGGAGTTGCCCAGAGTCGTGCCATAGCCTCTTTCGAGGGGCTCGACGACAAACTTACCGTAGGAACCGTCCTCAGCGAGTTCCTCACAGTCGATGCGCGGCTTTTCGATTTCGATCATATATAGTACCCTCCTTTACGTTCGGCCAATAAACTTGAATAAATGGATGGAATCACGCATGGAAACCACGCGGCGGAAAAAACACGGCACACAGCCAATCCACCGCCGCGCGGATTTCGCTCGTTCGTCCAGAAATCCATAAACGAGGGTTTGGCTTATTTGGAGTACAACTCGACGATCAGGTGCTCGGCTACCTCGTAGTCGATGTCGTCACGCGCCGGCATAGCAATGATCTTGCCCTCAAAGGACTCAGCAGCCTTGTCGATCCACTTCGGCATCGGCTTCTTGCCCTGCTCCTCAACGAGAGCCTTGAACTTGGTGGTGGTGCGGGACTTCTCAGCAACCGCGATCACGTCGCCCAGACGAACCTGGTAAGACGGGATGTTTACGCGCTTGCCGTTTACGGTAAAGTGGCCGTGGTTTACGAGCTGACGCGCCTCGCGGCGGGTGTTCGCAAAGCCCATACGGAATACAACGCTGTCCAGACGGCGCTCCAGCTCCTGGAGCAGAACCTCACCGGTCATGCCCTGCTTGCGCTCAGCCTTCTCGTAGTAAGCACGGAACTGCTTCTCGAGTACGCCGTAGATGAACTTTACCTTCTGCTTCTCAGCCAGCTGCATACCGTACTCGGACTGCTTGCGGCGGGACTGCTTCGGGTTACGCTTGGTCTCCTTGGAGTAACCAAGGACAGCCGGGGAAAGGCCCAGGGTCTTGCAACGCTTCAGAATGGGCTGCATATTCTTTGCCATAGTTTTGGTTCCTCCTTAATTAGACTCTTCTTCTCTTGGGCGGGCGGCAGCCGTTGTGCGGGATCGGGGTAACGTCCTTGATCATGGTTACCTCGAGGCCAGTTGCCTGCAGTGCACGGATGGCAGCCTCACGTCCAGAGCCGGGGCCCTTTACGTAAACCTCAACGGTCTTGAGGCCGTGCTCCATAGCAGCCTTGGCAGCGGTCTCCGCTGCGGTCTGTGCTGCGAACGGGGTGGACTTACGGGAACCACGGAAGCCCATCTCACCAGCAGAAGCCCAGGAGAGTGCGTTACCATTCAGATCGGTGATGGTAACGATGGTGTTGTTGAAGGAGGAGCGGATATGCGCTGCGCCCTTTTCGATATTCTTGCGCTCACGACGCTTGGTGCGAACCTGTGCGCCCTTTTTCTGTACCTTAGCCATTTAAATCGCTCCCTCCTTACTTCTTCTTGTTCGCAATGGTCTTCTTCGGGCCCTTGCGGGTACGTGCGTTGGTCTTGGTGCGCTGACCGCGAACCGGCAGGCCGCGACGATGACGCAGGCCGCGGTAGCAGCCGATTTCAACCAGACGCTTGATATTCAGACCGATTTCACGGCGCAGGTCGCCTTCTACGGTGTAGTCACGCTCGATGACTTCACGCAGCTTGGCTGCCTCGTCTTCCGTCAGGTCCTTTACGCGGGTATCGGGGTTGATACCAGTCTTTGCGAGAATGTCATTGGACAGCTTCCGACCGATGCCGTAGATGTAGGTCAGGCCAATCTCTACGCGCTTTTCACGGGGAAGGTCAACACCGGCAATACGTGCCATAGTAATAAATACCTCCAAGTATTATCCCTGAGGCGTGTTTGCGAAACCAGTATAGGGACCGCCTCCGCCCCTGCAGCGCCGTGGGGTTCGCCCCGCGTGCTTGTCGGTTTCGTTTGTACAAAAGAAAATCAGCTCGGCTGATTTTTGCAAAATTCATCTTTCCGCGGCCTTGCCCGGGGAAAGACATCTCCGCACGCAATATCTGCATACGGTAATCGAGCAGGATCGTCTGAGACTAGACGCGGGCGAGGGCCGCGTACAAAGGTACGCAACCGAACACGCAACGAAGTATCAGGCGATCATGCGAAGATTAACCCTGCTTCTGCTTGTGCTTCGGGTTCTGGCAGATGACCATTACGCGGCCCTTGCGGCGAATGATCTTGCACTTCTCACAGATCGGCTTTACAGACGGTCTTACCTTCATTGCTTTTTACCTCCATCAAAATTTTTGGTGGGATGGGACACCGGGAAACCCGGCGACCACTGGCGGTTTGGTCACAAAAACGCCTCCGCCCGCTTTCATTACTTGGAACGCCAGGTAATACGACCGCGGGTCAGGTCGTAGGGCGACATCTGAACGGTGACCTTGTCGCCGGGGAGAATGCGGATAAAGTTCATGCGGAGCTTGCCGGAAATGTGGGCCAGAATCTGATGGCCGCCCGGAATCTCCACTTTAAAGGTGGCGTTTGGCAGCGCCTCTATGACGGTACCTTCCAGCTCAATTACGTCGTCTTTTGCCATAAAGTAATCTTACCTTCCTCGGTCAATATGAATCGGGAATCGATCCCTTAGTCAACGTCTCCCGCCCAGAGGGCAAGAGCTTTACGGATTTCACTATTGCTCAGGCGGCCGTTTACGAACATGCGCTCGCGCGTCCATGCGTCGCACGGACCCTGATGCGCGGTATGCTTGCGCTTTTTGCGCTTGGGGGCTTCCGCCCGCCGCCCCCTGCCGTTGGCGAGCCAGAGATAGTCCTCGTCCTCGCGGACGACCATCATCAGCATGCCTTTGTCACGGCCGGACAGCGACAGTACAATATCGGAAACATGGGACTCCACTGTTAAAGTACCTCTCCGTCGATGCTTGTGAGGATTTCCGGTTCGCCGTCGGTGATGGCAACCGTGTTTTCGTAGTGCGACGAAAGCTTGCCGTCCTTCGTCTTGACGGTCCAGCCGTCGGACAGGACGCGCACCCCATACACACCAACGTTGACCATTGGCTCAATTGCGAGGGTCATACCCGGCTCCAGACGGATGCCGTGGCCCGGACGGCCGAAGTTCGGCACCTCAGGGCTTTCGTGCATCTGCGTGCCGATGCCGTGGCCGACGAAATCGCGTACCACCGAAAATCCCTGCGCCTCGACATAGGCCTGAATGGCGCTCGAGATATCGGAAAGCCGGCACCCAACGCGGGCAAACTTGATACCCTCATAGAAACTCTGTCGGGTTACCTCGATCAGCTTCCGGGCTTCCTCGCTGACCTCCCCGCAGGGGACGGTGCAGGCGCAGTCGCCATGGAACCCATTGATGTACGCACCAACGTCCACCTTGACGATATCGCCCTCATGGATGACCCGCTTTTTGGACGGGATGCCATGAATGACTTCGTCGTTGATCGATACACAGGCGCTCGCCGGGAAGCCGCCGTAGCCGAGGAAAGACGGCTTTGCACCCGCGTCCTCGATTGTCTTGCGGACAACCCGATCAATCTCGTCCGTAGTAACCCCCGGAGCCACTGCATCGGCAGCCGCCTTACGCGCAAGCGCGGTGATACGGCCGGCGACGCGCATCAGCTCCAGTTCTTTGGCTGTTTTAATTTGGATCATATCACATCAAAGACCCAGTGCCTCAGCGGCAAGCTTCTCGGTCTGATGGATGCCCTGCGTACCGTCGATGCTCTTGACCTTACCCTGCTTACCGTAGTAGTCCTTGAGGGGCTCGGTCTGCTCGTGATAGGTCGCCAGACGATGCTGAACAACCTCCGGCTTGTCATCCTTGCGGATGTGCAGCTTGTCGCCGCAGTTGTCGCAGGTGTTTTCCACCTTGGGCGGGTTTGCCTTGATGTGATAGGTCGCGCCGCACTTGAGGCAGACGCGGCGGCCGGTCATGCGGCCCTCGATAACCTCATCCGGTACCTCGAGGGACAGGGCGCAGTCGATCGAAGCGATCTTGTCCAGCGCCTCGGCCTGGGGAATGGTGCGCGGGAAGCCATCCAGAATGAAACCGTTCTTGCAGTCATCCTGCGCGATGCGGTCCTTCAGCAGGTCGATGACCAGCTGATCCGGAACGAGCTGTCCGGCGTCCATGAACTGCTTGGCCTTCTGACCAAGCTCGGTGTTATTTGCAATGGCCTCGCGGAGAATATTGCCGGTGGACACCGACGGCACCCCCATCTTTTCGATGAGGAATGCCGCCAGAGTGCCCTTACCAGCGCCCGGAGCGCCGAGTAGGATTAAATTCACTGAAAATGCCTCCAGTAAAACTTTGGTTTCCCTTATTCGAGGAAGCCCTTGTGGTGACGCATCATCAGCTGCGCCTCGATCTGCTTAACGGTCTCAAGCGCAACGCCGACAACGATGATTACCGAAGTACCGCCAACCGCAACATTCTTCAGGCTGGTGGAGAATGCGCCGACAATCAGCGGCAGCAGCGCAACAACGCCGAGGAACAGCGCGCCGACGAACACAACCTTGGCGAGCGCCTTGGTGATGAAGTCCGCGGTGGGCTTGCCCGGACGGAAGCCCGGGATGAAGCCGCCGTTCTTCTTCAGATTATTGGCAATTTCGACCGGATTAAACTGGATCGACGCATAAAAATACGAGAATGCAATAATCAGGATGGCGTAGAGCACAATATAGAACGGATTGTCCTGCGAGAACAGATCCTTTACTACGCTGCCGATGCTGCCCGCCTGCGGGGTGTAGAACATGAACACCGTTGCGGGCAGGGACAGAATCGAAGACGCGAAAATGATCGGCATAACGCCGGTCGCGTTGACCTTGATCGGCAGGAAGGTGGACTGACCGCCGTACATTTTGCGGCCAACCACGCGCTTGGCGTACTGGATCGGAATGCGGCGCTCCGCATTCGACATATACACGATGAACACAACGAGAGCCAGACCGATGATGACCATCAGAACTGCCAGAATTGCGCTCTTCGTGCCGCCCTTCACCAGGTTCAGCAGGCTGTTTGCCAGCGAGGGACCGCGGGAAATAATGCCCGCAAACAGGATGATCGAGATACCATTGCCAACGCCGTTCTGGGTAATGTGCTCGCCCAGCCACATAATCAGCGCAGTACCTGCGGTAAACGTCAGGACGATGACGATGCCCGCCCAAACGCCGGTCTCGGTCAGCAGGCTCTGGCCGCTGAAGCCATTGCGCAGCATGACATAGTAGGAGAAGCCCTGAATCAGACCCAGAACAACCGCCAGATAGCGGGTCCAGGAAGCGATCTTCTTACGGCCTTCCTCGCCGCCTTCCTTGACCATGTTTTCCAGGGCCGGGATGGCAACGGTGAGCAGCTGCAGGATGATCGACGCATTGATATAGGGCGTGATCGACATTGCAAACAGGGTTGCGTTCGAAA
>JBJDZO010000057.1:0-4641 GCA_051868095.1 Butyricicoccus sp.
GAAAACCTTATCGTCATCGACTCCGTCTCCAAGCGCTTTTCCGCCTGCGGCGCGCGCATCGGCTGCCTGCTGACACGCAATGAGGCGCTGTACGATCAGGCGATGAAATATTGCCAGGGCCGCCTGTGTGCCTCCACCATCGACCAGGTCGCATCCGCCGCGCTGTACACCGTCGGCCCCGAATACTTCGCCGCCGTGCGCGATGAATACAAAGCGCGACGCGACGCGCTGGTCGCCAAGCTCAAGCAGATCCCCGGCGTGATCTATTCCGAGCCGAAGGGCGCGTTCTATGTCATGGCCGCCCTGCCGGTCGATGACGCGGACAAGTTCCAGAAATGGCTGCTGACCGAGTTCGACGACCATGGCGACACGGTCATGTTCGCTCCCGGCGAGCCGTTCTATGGAACGCCGCACACCGGTGTGAACGAGATCCGCATGGCATACGTCCTTAAGAAGGAAGATCTGGAACGCGCCATGGATCTGCTTGCGATCGGCATTCAGAAATACAACGAGCAGAATCGCTAACTTCCATAAAAATGTCCGAAGGCAATGCCTTCGGACATTTTTATGCTTTTTTATACTTTTGGCTCGGGTGTTTTTTGCTTCAGATTCAGCAGCACGACGGCAAGCAGCACACAGAGCACACCTGCAGCACTCATGAGTGTCATGGACTCGTGGAATACCAAGATCCCGACCAAGGTAGCAACCACTGGCTCGACTGAAGCGAGGATGGATGCTTTCCCGGTCTCCAGCCCCGTAAGCCCGTACGTGTAGAGCAAGTACGGCAGGTAGCAGGTAATCAAACCCGCGGTCGCGCACAGGCCGAAGTTGCCCCAAGCGGAAAACATCGCCCCGACCGGCTCTGACACGCCCCAGATCAGCCCCGCGCCGATGGATGCAAGCAGGCAGGAATAGAAATTGACCGTATTGCTGGTGTACCCGCGGTCGAGCGCAAAGCGTGCAAAAATGCTGTAAAGCGCATACCCCACGCCGGAGCCAAGCCCGTAAAGCAGCCCTGTCGCCGTCAGCGCTTTCTCACCGCTTCCGATGCCGGACACCAGACAGCAGCCCGCAAAGGCCAGTACGAGCGCAAGGAGCTTCCGCACCGTGATTTTTTCCTTGAATAAAAACAGGGACAAAACCATCACAATAGACGGCGCAGTATACAGCAAAATCGCCGCTGTGGAAAGGCTCATCAGCGTGATTGCCTGAAAATAGCAGTAGGTAAAAAACAGCAGGCTGCACACGCCGCTGCCGAAAAAGCACCAAAAATCCTTCGGCTTTACGCGAAACTGGCGCGGATCGGTCAGAAGAATCGTCGCCGCGAAAAGCATTGCCGCGATTGCGCAGCGCAACAGGATCGCCCCAGTGGAGTCAACGCCGATCCCCGCCAACGTACGAGTGAAAAAGCCCATAAAGCCCCAGAGACATCCCGCCGCCAGAACGGAAATCACATATTTCTTCATACTGTCTCCTGCGCCTCCCTTGCAAACTACAGAAAAGCATTTTATATTTTTCGAGGATGCTTGTCAATGTGCAAAAGTTATGATAGAATAATTCATCTTCGCGGGTATGATGGAATTGGTAGACATGCCAGATTTAGGTTCTGGTGGGAGACCGTGCAGGTTCAAGCCCTGTTACCCGCACCACGTCAAAACAACACCATAAGGTCATCAGCCGCCGCAAGCGGCGTCAGATCGACCGATGGTGTTGTTTTTCCTTTCCAAATCGAACCCGCTACGCTGGGCTTCGATTTGGTTTTGGGGGCAAGCTTCATGTGCTGGCATCTATACTGTTACGCTATTACACGTTGGAGCAAGCTTTTTATCGCTTGCTCCGATTTTTTAAAAAATCCGAGCGCACTCACGATGCCTTCGCGGCGCTACCAACTTTTTGCGGGTTCAAGTCCATATCAAATTATTCAGATGGCATCTTTTTCGCTACCTCTTGACACGTCGCTGCGGACGATATGTCGTTCGCAGCAGCTTTTTTCGTCACCATTCATTATGGTTGTCACGGAAATCCATTCGCGCTTCAATTTTTCTGGCTGGAGCGGAATTCCAAGGTTGACAAGCTGCGATATGCTTGTTACACTGACCCTTGCGCGCAATTTTCCGCGCAGATGGACGAAAGAAAACGAGAGGATGAGCTTTTTTGAAAAAAATCGTCAGTCAATACAATAACACCAGTCTGGTGCTGCGCATTGTAATCGGTCTGGCCGTTGGCCTGATTCTGGCGCTGCTGGTACCGCAGGCGACGTGGATTTCGATCTTTGGCACGCTGTTCGTCGGCGCGCTGAAAGCAATCGCGCCGGTTCTGGTGTTTGTGCTGGTCGCCAGTTCTCTGGCGCAGTCCAGAGCGCGTCTGGGCAGCCAGTTCACGACCATTATCGCGCTGTACCTGATCTCTACCTTCCTGGCCGCCGTGGTGGCTGTTCTGGCAAGCACGCTCTTCCCTGTTACGCTCGATCAGCTTGCCTCCGCAGCAGACAGCACTGCGCCGGGCAGCATCGGAGAGATATTTCAGACACTGTTGTCCAACATCGTGGCGAATCCGGTGCACGCACTCGCAAACGGTAATTATCTCGGCATTCTGTTCTGGGCTGTGATTCTCGGTATCGCACTGCGCGGCGCAGCGGATACGACGAAAACGCTCCTTTCCAATGCCTCGGAGGCCGTGTCCACGGCAGTGCGCTGGATCATCAATCTGGCGCCGTTCGGCATTCTGGGTCTGGTGTTTGACGCTGTGTCCACCAGCGGACTGAGCATCTTCACCAACTACGGCAAGCTTCTGCTCGTTCTGGTCGGCTGCATGCTCGTCTCCGCGCTGATCATTAACCCCATCATCGCATTTATCGCCATTCGAAAAAATCCATACCCGCTGGTCTTCAGATGCCTGAAAGAGAGCGGCATCACCGCGTTCTTCACCCGCAGCTCCGCCGCAAACATTCCCGTGAACATGGCGCTGTGCGAGCGTCTGGGTCTGAACAAGGAGCTTTACTCTGTGTCCATCCCGCTCGGCGCAACCATTAATATGGGCGGCGCCGCCGTGACGATCACCGTTATGTCGCTGGCTGCAGTCCACACCGTGGGCACTCCGGTATCCATCCCGACCGCCATTCTGCTCAGCGTTATGGCTGCGCTTGGCGCGTGCGGCGCCTCCGGCGTGGCCGGCGGCTCGCTGCTGCTGATTCCCATGGCCTGCTCGCTGTTCGGCCTGTCAAATGATATTGCAATGCAGGTGGTCGGCGTCGGTTTCATCATCGGCGTCATCCAGGACTCCGTAGAGACCGCGCTCAACTCTTCGTCCGACGCGCTGTTTACTGCGGTCGCAGAATTCGCCCAGTGGCGAAAAGAGGGCAGGGAAATCAAATTTTGAACATCTGTAAATACC
Source organism: Butyricicoccus sp. (assembly GCA_051868095.1). Taxonomy (GTDB): domain Bacteria; phylum Bacillota; class Clostridia; order Oscillospirales; family Butyricicoccaceae; genus Butyricicoccus_B. The sequence goes on from JBJDZO010000057.1 coordinate 3,394, forward strand.
GCGGAAACATGATCGTTTCCGCGGCATTTACCTTTTGGGGAAAAATCTAAAAGAAAGCGCTTCTTTAATTCTTTTCTCAAACTTATCCAGTATATCAGTACTAGAACTTCGAAACGCTTGTCAACAATGTCTGATGCACAGCTGCCTGGGGTGATACATTCGTAAGTTTTTGTGTAATTTGTTCACATTTTTGTTATTATTCACAAAAAACATTCCATCTTTTAGGCAGATAGTCTGTGGTTAATTCTGGGCTAAACCGTTGACTTTTGCAATGCGAAAGTGTAAACTGTTTAAGCAAATAGATATTGTCGTGTACAGCATACATCTTTTCCCTTTTGTGCGCGGCAAGCTCTTGGAATATTAAAGATTTAAGGAGTGGAAACAATGAAAAAGTCCCGCAAACTGCTCTGTGTTCTCCTCGCCCTCGTCATGGTCGTCGGCCTGCTGCCCGGCATGGCTTTCGCCGCTGACGTTGAGGAAACGGAGCCCGCAGAAGCCGCTGCTGTCGACACGGAAACTGGTGCCGAAGCGGAAGGCATCGGTGACATTATTGACGCGATTGGTGGCATCACGCTTCCGTCCTACACGGTAACCGTTGTTACCAATAAGGGCGTCCCCGCCGTCGGCGCCACGATCACGCTCACCGATCAGCTTACCGGTGATTCCGTCGCCTATACGACCGATTTCCTCGGTACCGCAATTCTGAAGCCGAAAAGCTTGACCGCAGTTTATACGGTATCCGCTACTTGGACATCCCCGATCCTTGGTATCAAGTATATCTCCCTGCCCGGTCTGACTTGGTCTGCCAGCGTGAAGCCGGAGTGGGAGACGATCAAGGTCTATCCGGTTCCCAATATTGGTCTGAATTACACGGATCACACCGCCTATGTGAAGGGCTATCCTGACGGCATGGTTCGGCCGGAGAGTAATATTACCCGTGCCGAAGCGGCCGCCATCATCTACCGCATTGCAAAGCCCGGTTCTTTCAGCACAGCGCCGAACACCTCTTTTGTCGATATCAAGGGTCATTGGGCGTTCACTGAAATCTCCGCACTGGCCAACGCCGGTATCATCAAAGGTACATCCGCTACAACGTTCGAGCCTGATCGTTCCATCACGCGTGGAGAGCTGTTCACTATGATTGGCCGCATGTTCGCCGATGCCTATACAACGGATGGCTTGATTGGTAGTATCTTCCAGGATATTGGTTCCGGCTATTTTGTGAACTATATTGAATTGCTGTACAAA
>JBJDZO010000058.1:0-4584 GCA_051868095.1 Butyricicoccus sp.
TTCGCCAAGGAGCTGGCTTCCATGGCGGAAATCTACGTCAACGACGCATTCGGCACCGCACATCGTGCCCATGCGACCACTGCGGGCATTGCCGACTACCTGCCGGCTGTCTGCGGCTACCTGATCAACAAGGAAATCTCCATCATGGGCAAGGCGCTGGCAAATCCGGCCCGTCCGTTCGTTGCCATCCTCGGCGGCGCAAAGGTTTCCGACAAGATCGGCGTTATCAACAACCTGATCGAGAAGTGCGACACCATCATCATCGGCGGCGGCATGGCTTACACCTTCCAGAAGGCACAGGGCAAGTCCATCGGCACTTCGCTGTGCGAGGAGGATAAGCTCCAGCTCGCGCTCGACCTGCTCAAGAAGGCTGAGGGCAAGGGCGTTAAGCTGCTCCTGCCGGTAGATACCGTTTGCGCAGACCATTTCGCAGCGGATGCTACCCCGGTTGTCTGCGAAGCAGGCATGATTCCGGAAAACCTGATGGGTCTGGACATCGGTCCCAAGACCGTAGAGCTGTTCTCGCAGGCAGTTGCTGACGCGGGCACCGTGGTCTGGAACGGCCCCATGGGTGTATTTGAGTTCGACGCATTTGCGGTTGGCACCAAGGCGGTTGCCAAGGCTATCGCTGGCTCCAAGGCGATCTCGATCATCGGCGGCGGCGACTCCGCGGCTGCGGTTGAGAAGCTGGGCTTTGCCGACAAGATGACCCACATTTCCACCGGCGGCGGCGCTTCGCTGGAGTTCCTCGAGGGCCTCGAGCTGCCGGGCATCGCTTGCCTGAACGACAAGTAATTGAAACACTGCGCCGGACGGGCGCGCAGAAGCCCGTCCGGATGCTTCTGAGCTTTATATCGGGCGGCTGCGCCCGTATAAATACATAATTTTACGAAAATCAATTTCGTTGTAAAATTGAAAGGGGTATTTTACATGAATCGCAGATATCGCAAGACCATCATTGCTGGTAACTGGAAGATGAACAAGACGCCGAGCGAGGCCAAGGCACTGATCGAAGAGATGAAGCCGCTGCTGAGCAAGACCAAGTGGTGCGAAATGGTTCTCTGCGTACCGTTTACCGATATTCAGGCTGCTGTAAAGGCTGCAAAGGGTTCCAAGATCGCTATCGGCGCAGAGAACATGCACTTTGAGGCCAAGGGCGCTTTCACCGGCGAGATTTCTGCTGACATGCTCAAGGAGCTGGGCGTAAAGTACGTGATCATCGGCCATTCCGAGCGCCGTCAGTACTTCGCTGAGACCGACGAGACCTGCAACAAGAAGGTAAAGGTTGCGATCGAGAACGGCCTGCGCCCGATCCTGTGCGTTGGCGAGTCCCTGACCGAGCGCGAGCAGGACGTTACCATGGAAGTCATCCGCAAGCAGGTCAAGATTGCGCTGCAGGGCGTGGAAGTCGAGGACATCAAGAAGGTTGTCATCGCTTACGAGCCGATCTGGGCAATCGGTACCGGCAAGACCGCGACTGCTGAGCAGGCTGGCGAGGTTTGCGCGAAGATTCGTGACTGCCTGCGTGAGCTGTACGGCGCACGTGCAGCCCGTGCCATCACCATCCAGTACGGCGGCTCTATGAACGCGAAGAACGCGGCTGAGCTGCTCGCACAGCCCGACGTAGACGGCGGCCTGATCGGCGGCGCGTCCCTGAAGGCTCCGGACTTTGCGGCAATCGTAGAGGCGGCAAATCAGAACTAAACCGGCGCTTTCCGGCGCCGACCGGGGGCAGAGGGGGAAAGTTAAAACTTATCCCCCTTTTGCTCGCTTTCAAAGGAGATTTTATTCAATATGGCAAGAAAAAAGACTACTATGGCGGATATTGTTGCGGCGAATAAGGCCAAGGCTGCGGCCAAGGCGGAAGCCGAAGCGGCAGCAGCGGCTGCCAGCGAAGCGGCTCCGGTCGTGGAAGCTGTGGCTGAGGTTCCGGCTGAGAAGCCTGCCCGTAAGCCGCGCAAGACGGCTGCGAAGAAGGCGGCCGACGCTGCGGACAAGCCGGCGGCCAAAAAGACGACTGCACGCAAGCCGCGTGCGGCCGCTGCCAAGAAGTCGGACAAGCATCCGCTCGCCCTGATTATCATGGACGGCTACGGCTACCGTGACAGCGACATGGGCAACGCAATCCGCACGGCAAAGACCCCGAACATGGACAAGTTCCTCGCGGACTGCCCGAACACCCGGATCGGCGCGTCCGGCATGGACGTCGGCCTGCCGAACGGCCAGATGGGCAACTCGGAGGTCGGCCACACCAACATCGGCGCGGGCCGCATCGTCTATCAGGAGCTGACCCGCATCACCAAGTCCATCCAGGACGGCGACTTCTTCGAGAACGAAGCCTTCCAGCATGCGGTGGATCAGTGCAAGTGGTTCGGTTCCACGCTGCATATCTTCGGCCTGATGTCCGATGGCGGCGTGCATTCCCACATTGACCACATCTGCGCGCTGCTGGAGATGGCCAAGAAGAAGGGCCTGACCCGAGTTTGCGTACACTGCTTCATGGATGGCCGCGATACGCCCCCGACTTCGGGCGCGGGCTATGTCCAGAAGGTTGTCGATACGATCAAGGAGCTGGGCATTGGCTGCATTTCGACCATTTCCGGCCGCTACTACGCGATGGACCGCGACAAGCGCTGGGACCGTCTGGAGCGTGCGTATGACGCGATTGTGCGCGGCAAGGCGCCGGTCAATCCCGATCCGATTGCGGCGATCCAGGCGTCTTATGACGCGGGCGTAACCGATGAATTCATCGAGCCGGTCATCATCACCCCGGACGCAAATATCCGCAAGGATGACGCGATTATTTTCGCAAACTTCCGTCCCGACCGTGCGCGTGAAATCACCCGCGCCATTGTTGACCCGGACTTTGACGGCTTTACCCGTGAGCAGGGCAACCTGCCGGTACGGTTCATCTGCATGACCCAGTACGACGCAACCATGCCGAACGTGGAAGTTGCGTTCAAGCCGCAGTCGCTCACCAATACCTTTGGCGAGTACATCGCGGACAAGGGCCTGACCCAGCTGCGCATTGCCGAAACCGAGAAGTACGCACATGTGACGTTCTTCTTCAACGGCGGCGTAGAGAAGGAATACAAGAACGAAGACCGCGCGCTGATTAAGTCCCCGTCGGTTGCCACCTATGACCTCAAGCCGGAAATGTCGGCTTACGAGGTCACCGATGAGGTGCTCGCGCGCATTGATTCGGATAAATACGACGTAATCATCCTGAACTTCGCCAACTGCGACATGGTCGGCCACACCGGTGTGTTTGACGCAGCCGTGAAGGCGGTAGAAACGGTAGATGAGTGCGTAGGCAAGGTCGTAGACGCCCTGCTGGCTCGGGGCGGCGCAGCGCTGATTACTGCCGACCATGGCAATGCCGACCAGATGCTCGAGGACGACGGCACTTCGCCGTTCACCGCGCATTCGACCAATCCGGTGCCGCTGGTGCTGGTAGGCCGCGACGATGTCAAGGCGCTGTCTGAGGGCGGCGTACTGGCTGACCTCGCGCCGACTATGCTCGAGCTGCTGGGTCTGGACAAGCCGGAGGAAATGACCGGCAAGAGCCTGATCGTGAAGTAAGATAGGAGATCGAAGATAGAAAGATAGGAGATAGCTCCTGTCTCCTATCTCCGCACTCCTAACTGACTATATATCTTGTTTTGCAAAGGAGAAGGTTATTATGAAGGGTTACATCGAAATCGTTGACGTAATCGGCCGTGAAGTTATGGACTCCCGCGGCAATCCGACCGTTGAGGTTGAGGTTTATGTTGAGGCAGACACCGGCGCATATATGGGCCGTGCAGCTGTTCCGTCCGGCGCTTCCACCGGTATCTTTGAGGCTTGCGAGCTGCGCGACGGCGATAAGGACCGTTACCTCGGCAAGGGCGTTCTGAAGGCGGTTGACGCAGTCAACGGCGAGATCGCAGAAGAGATCATCGGCATGAACGCACTCGATCAGCAGGCGATTGATAAGGCAATGATCGCGCTCGACGGCACCCCGAACAAGACCAAGCTGGGCGCAAACGCAATTCTGGGCGTATCGCTGGCAGTTGCAAAGGCTGCTGCTGAGGCTCTGGGCCTGCCGCTGTACAACTACATCGGCGGCTGCAATGCCAAGACCCTGCCGGTTCCGATGATGAACATCCTCAACGGCGGCGCACATGCGACCAACAACGTTGAGATTCAGGAATTCATGATCATGCCGGTTTCTGCTCCGTCCTTCCGTGAGGCGCTGCGCCGCTGCGCTGAGGTCTTCCACACCCTGAAGAAGACCCTGAAGGAGAACGGCACCCCGGCTGCCGGCGTAGGCGACGAAGGCGGCTATGCTCCGAACCTGAAGAAGGATGAGGACGCGCTGAAGGTGATCGTTCAGGCCATCGAGGACGCTGGCTACAAGCCGGGCGAGGACTTCATGATTGCCATCGACGCTGCTTCCTCCGAGTGGTGGAACGACGAGGAGAAGTGCTATATCCAGCCGAAGTCTGGCAAGAAGATGACCCAGAAGCAGCTGGTTAACATGTGGAAGGGCTTCGCGGAGAAGTACCCGATCATCTCCCTCGAGGACGGCATGGCCGAAGAGGA
>JBJDZO010000059.1:0-4577 GCA_051868095.1 Butyricicoccus sp.
GTTTCTTCAAAACGTCATCGACTTTCTGATCATTTCGGTCTGCATTTTCACGTTCATCAAGCTGGCGAACAAGCTGCACAGCAAGCCCGCCGAGGAACCGGCTCCCGAGCCGCCGGCTGGCCCGACCACGGAAGAACTGCTCGCTGAGATCCGCGACCTGCTGAAAGAAAAGCACTAAGCAGAAAAGCTCCCAAACGGGAGCTTTTTCTTTTCCAGATAACATTTTCACTTACTGCAAATATTCCTCCAGCGTAATGCCTTCGGCCATGATGTACGCCGCGTGTTCCTCCCCGACATAGCGGAAATGCCACGGCTCATAGATGATGCCGGTGATGTCGGTTGACGCGGGCGGATAGCGCAGGATGAAGCCATATTCTGCGCAGTGCCGCCGCAGCCATTGGTATTCGGCGGTCTGTTCCTGCCCTTCGTCAAGGAACTGGTAATCCATCGCGCAGATATCCGCCGCAAGGCCAATCTGGTGCTCGCTCGTGCCCGGCACGGCAACCACCTTGCCTGCGGCTGCTACTGCTTCTTCCCCACTGAGGCCGAAAGCTTCCTGCTTGCGAATCTGCTTGTCAAACAGGCCACACTGATATTCATAGGTGCGGTAGGCCGAGCACAGCAGCGGATGCAGCCCAGCAGCCCGGCAATCGTCCAGCATAGCGGTCAGCTTGTCCGCCGCGCGCGCGTCAAACCAGAACCCGCGCTCGATTTCGATGGTTTCCACCTTGAAGGTGTTTTCAAGCGGATTCCATTTGTTGACCAGCTTCAGCCGCCAGTCATCCGGATCGATGTCCGGTTTGGTACTGGACTGCGGTTCGGCCGCGGATGCGGCCTGCGGCATCACGACTGCAATCTCCGGCTCTTCCTCTGTGGCCAGCGCAGGCTCGACCGCCATATTTTCAAACAGCAGACCCGCCGCCAGCGCCACCGCAAACAGGCAGCCCAGACGCACTATGCCGCGCAGAATTTTTCGCCTTCGTTTCATGTCCATCATCCTTTCTGTGGTCTCAGGATAACGGTTTTCTGTATCCATCCACGGGCCGAGCTGCTGCATGCGAAGCATCTCGTTTCTCCCTTTTTCTTCGCTGGTTTGTGATATCATCTTATAAAGTGATTATACCATAGCGGCGGTCAAAAATTAAGTCCGATTTCTGCATCAAGCGCCGCTATGGTATATTTTTAAATAAGTAGGTATAATGGCCGCCCCGGGCATTATACCATATTTGTATCCCGGTGCGCAGGAAATTTTTTTGGGCGCAAATACGGTTTTGCCGTATCTCTGAAAATTTTTTCCGCAAGACAGAGAAATTATGGTATACTAAGATTAGGAACTTCTGTGGCACGGCTCCCGTGCCGCTGTACCGGCGAATGTGGATTCGCAAAAACGAGGAGGATTGAAATGAAAAACATTCTGTTTGTCGCTTCTGAATGCGTTCCTTTTGTGAAAACCGGCGGTCTGGCTGACGTTGTCGGCGCTCTGCCCAAATCGCTCGATCACAAGAAATATGATGTGCGCGTCGTACTGCCCGATTACTCGTGCATCCCGGACAAGTACCGCAGCAAATTCCGCTATATCCATCACTTCTACATGGATCTCGGCCGTCTGGGCAACGTCTACGTCGGCATTATGACCTACGAGATGGACGGCGTGACCTACTACTTCATCGACAACGAGCATTACTTCAATGGGGAAAAGCCCTACGGCGATATCCATTGGGACATCGAAAAGTTCTGCTTCTTCTCCAAGGCCGCGCTGGCGATTCTGCCGGTGGTCGGCTTCCGCCCGGATGTCATCCACTGCCACGACTGGCAGGCGGGCGTTGTGCCGGTCTTCCTGCACACGCTGTTCAAGGGAAATCCCTTCTATCACGGCATCCGCACCATTATGACCATCCACAACCTCAAGTTCCAGGGCGTTTGGGACATCCAGACCCTGAAGCTGTACACCAACCTGCCTGATTCGGTCTTCCGTCCCGACCGCATGGAGTTCAAGAAGGACGCGAACATGCTCAAGGGCGGTCTGGTTTACGCCGACCGCATCACGACCGTTTCCGATACATACGCGGAGGAAATCAAGATGCCGTACTACGGCGAGGGTCTGGACGGCCTGCTGCGCGCCAAGTCGAACACCCTGTCCGGCATCGTCAACGGCATCGACTACGACATCTACAACCCGGCTACCGACCCGAAAATCTACCAGACCTACACCACCGAGACCTTCCGCAAGGGCAAGGCGGCGAACAAGGCCCGTCTGCAGGAAGAGCTTGGCCTGCCGGTTGATCCCGATGTGATGATGGTCGCCATGATTACCCGTCTGACCGACCAGAAGGGTCTCGATCTGGTTGAGTGGGTGCTCGGCCGCCTGCTGGATTCGCGCATTCAGTTCGTTGTCATCGGCACCGGTGACCCGCGCTACGAAAATCTGCTGCGCCACTACGAATGGTCGCGTAAGGACAAGGTTTCCGCGAACATCTACTTCAACGATGAGCGCGCACACCGCCTGTATGCTGCTGCGGACGCGATGCTCATGCCGTCCCGCTTCGAGCCGTGCGGCCTGACCCAGCTCATTTCCCTGCGCTACGGCACCGTGCCGATCGTCCGTGAAACCGGCGGCCTGCGCGACACCGTACAGCCCTACAACCAGTTCGCCGGCACGGGCACCGGCTTCTCCTTCTCCAACTACAACGCGGACGAGATGCTGGGCACGATCTTCTATGCCGAGCAGATTTTCTACGATGACCGCGCCGCTTGGGACGCCATGGCCAAGCGCGGCATGCAGGCCGATTTCTCCTGGAACGAGTCGGCTAAGAAATACGAAGCCCTGTACGATTCCCTGTCCTAAAAAAACGTTTTTCCGCCGCTTGCCGCATCCTGCGCGCAGGCGGCGGCTTTTTTATGCCTATTTCCTCTGTGGATATATTTTCTTGCGGAATCTCCGCCGCCCTCTTGACAAGCGGTTAGCGCTGGCATACAATATTTATTGTTAACCAAGGGAAACAAGGGCAACACCGCATAATTCAGCAAGAGCGATTTACGAGAAAATTTTGTGAACTGATGCGGCGCAATTTTGCAGCAATACTTGATGTATTGCAAAAAATCGCAACAAAATCAGGACACAAAATTTCCGTAAAGCGCCGAAGCTGCAATTGTGCGGTGTTGCCCAAGTATTTTGCTTCTGCCAAAGGGGGATTTGGATGAAGACACTTGCCAGCCTGAAGCCCGGCCAATCGGGCGTCGTGCGCAATCTGACTGCCGAGGGCGCCGTCAAACAGCGCTTTCTTGACATGGGCATCACCCGCGGCGTATCCATCACCATGGAACGGCGCGCACCGTTTGGCGATCCGCTCGCCGTGCGGCTGAGAGGATACAGCCTGTCGCTTCGCAAGGACGAAGCACAAAAAATCTGTCTTGAGGAATGGAACTAAAACAGCACTATGGGAAGAACAACTATTGCCATCATGGGCAATCCGAACAGCGGCAAAACGACCCTGTTCAACAAGCTGACCGGTTCCAACCAGCACGTCGGCAACTGGCCGGGCGTGACCGTGGACCGGAAAACCGGTCAGATCCAACACGCGGGCAAAACGGTGGATGTTGTTGACCTGCCCGGCATCTATTCGCTCTCCCCTTACACACAGGAGGAGATCATTGCGCGCGAGTTCGTCCTTTCGGATGATCTGGACGGCATCCTGAACATTGTGGATGCGGCCAACATCGAGCGCAATCTGTACTTAACCATGCAGCTGATCGCTTTGGGGCTTCCCATGGTGATCGCGCTCAACTTCATCGATGACTGCCGTGCACAGGGCATCGAGATCGACTGCGAGGCTATGAGCCAGGCGCTCGGCGTGCGTGTCATCCCAATTTCGGCGCGGCGCGGCGAGAATATGGACACGCTTTTGGACGCAGTGACTGGCGAAATGCAGCCGCCCGCCCGGCAGCCCGCCTATCTGCACGGCGTCAGCACGGCCATCCGGCAGGTTTCCGACCTGCTGCGCCCGCTGCCGCTGCGTGCAGCCAGCTTGCCGTTTTATGCGTGCAAATTCCTTGAGGGCGACAGCCACGTGCTGCGCACGGTCAAGCTGCCGGAAAAGATCCGGCATGAGATCTCACATATCGCGCTCGGCCTGTGCAGCCATCAGAATTCAACGGACAATCAGATGATTATGGCTGACGCGCTGTATGACTTCATCGAAACCGTGGTCAAAAAGTGCTACCGGCGGCCGCTGAATCCCCCGCTGACCCTCACCGAGCGGATTGACCGCGTGGTGATGAACAAGTGGCTGGCGCTGCCGATTTTTGCGCTTATTATGTGCGTCATGTTCCTGACCACCTTCGGCGCACCGGGCAGCTTCCTGATGGACACGCTCGATTCGCTCATCAACGACCGGTTCCTGCCGCTTGTCGAATCGGCACTCATCGGTGCGGGCGCGTCCGACTGGGTCATTGGTCTGGTCTGTGACGGTGTCATCGGCGGCGTGGGCGGCGTGGTCAGCTTTCTGCCGCAGATTATTATTCTGTTCTTTTTCCTGTCCGTTTTGGAGGACACCGGCTATCTCGCGCGCATCGCGTTC
>JBJDZO010000060.1:0-4567 GCA_051868095.1 Butyricicoccus sp.
GCAGCACAGACGGTCAGTGAAGTCGATTTTCTGCCCGTTCATGTTGCCGAAATGCCCTTGTATCGATAAAATCTTCATGGGACTCTTTATTCTCCAAAACCAGAATGCCGACTGTTTTCAGCCGTTATATACAGTATACCACACAGCATTCACACAATCAACCAAAAGCGGTACACAACACATCAAAAACACATTATCTCCAATGAAATCCACAACAATCCAAAACCTTTTCCGTGTTTGAAGCCGTTCTTTTTTCATATTCGGCATACACCGGACAAACGGACAGAAAAAAGCGGCCGTCCCAACAAAAGGACGGTCGCCCGGGGCGGATTACGGTTCCTCTGCCCCCTCCGCTGCGCGGGACAGCCGTTCAATGGGACGGATATACTTGAAATGCTGCGCCGGATCAAAATAGAAATACATGATCCGGCCGGGAGTCGTGTCAAGACGACAGCCTGCGCCCGTATAATCAAACTCCGCCATTGCCCGTTCGATCTTTTCTTCCACCGTGCGGCACTCCTGCTCGTAATCGAACGGTCCGTGCTCAAACACGATGTATTCTCCCTCCGGAATATCGGCCAGCAGCATCTGTGCAGGCACCTCGCCCGGATAATCCACAGGCAGCCGTGCGCCGTAGCATTCCGCACGCGGGAAGCCCCAATCGCACGTTCTTCCGTTCGGGTCGCTGATATAAGCCATGACCTGACCGCTCCAGCTATTGTCCGCGCTGTCGTCATCCAGCTTGCCCCGGATGCTGTCGAGCAGGCCGCAGATCGTCTCACAGTCCTGCCCCGGGATCTGCGCCTGCTTCTCCCAGAATTCCCAATAGCCGTTGCTCTCGTAGTTTTTTATGTGCAAAAACTTATGCGCAGGAATGGTCACAAAATAAGTTTTTACATTGTCCGTTGATTGCAGCATACCGATCTCTCCTAGGCCAAAAAAGTAACGGTCGAAAGGACTGAGCTTGGTGCGGAGTACGACAGGCGTTGGATTTCTGCGGTATTCGCTCGGCGTCATGCCGTAGGCGCTTTTGAACGCACGGGTGAATGCCTCGTGTGACGAAAATCCGTAATCGACCGCGATATCGAGCAGATTCTTTTCGCTGTCACGGACTTCCTTGAGCGCAAACGCCAGCTTCCGGTTCCGCAGATAGTCGCGCAGCGGCATCCCTGCGATCTCCCGGAATTTTCGCGTCGTATAGAATTCCGAGTAGCCGAGTCCGCGTGCCAGCGCACGCAGCGTCAGCGCTTCGTCATCGTGTGCCCGGATACTGCTGTCAATCGCGTCAACGATCCGCTGGATCTGCTGCTGCCATTCGTACATCCGCTCTTCTTCCTTTCCTTCACCGTTCTGTCCCTATTATAGACCGAATTCAAATGCCGCCGCTTGATTTTACTTGCACTTTATCCTTATCATACGATATCCAGCGCGAAAGGAAAAGCGCTCCGCGAAAAATTTCTTTTGGCAATCTTGCATTTTGTTATTGATTTTTCGGAGTAAATCGTTACAATAAAAATGTGGCAAATATTTTGCCGCGATTTGTGAACTGAAAGGATGTTTCATTACTTATGAAGATTAAGAGACTGCTCAGCCTGCTGCTTGCAGGTGCGATGACGACCGTTATGCTCGCCGGCTGCGGCGGCAGCAAGGACACCCCGGCCGCTTCCTCGGGCGCGGCTTCCTCCGGTGCGGCTTCCTCCTCTGCTTCCGCGGAGAGTGACCTCGATTACATCAAGGGAAACGGTAAGATGGTAATCGGCTATACTGTATTCGAGCCGATGAACTATACGGACGAAAACGGCAAGTTCACCGGTTTTGACACCGAACTTGCGACCGCTGTCTGCGAGAAGCTGGGCGTTGAGCCGGAATTCCAGCTCATCAACTGGGACACCAAGGAATCCGAGCTGGCCGGCAAAACCATCGACTGCATCTGGAACGGCATGACTCTGGATGCGGACCGCGAGGCAAATATGGCCTGCACCACCCCGTATGTCAAGAATGCACAGGTCGTTATCATGAAGACCGGCTCCGACTACGCGGATACCTCCTCCCTGATCGGCAAAACCGTTGTCGCTGAGATTGGTTCGGCGGGCGAACTGCAGATCAAGGGCGACGACGAAACCGAGCCGGACGCAAATCTGGCGCAGGCGGATTATATCGGCAAGAGCGTACAGACCGACTGCCTGATGGAAGTCAAGGCTGGCACCGCTGACGCAGCGGTTCTGGATATGACGCTGGCAAACGCGATGATCGGTGAGGGCACCGACTATACCGACCTCGAAATCGTTGATGAACTGGCTGTTGAGAACTATGGCGTTGCATTCCGCAAGGGTTCCGACGTCCGCGACGCAGTAAACGACATTTTCGACGAGATGCGTGCCGACGGCTCTCTGAAGGCTCTGGCTGACAAGTACGGTCTGGAGCTTGCAGAATAATTTTCCAAACAGAATTCCGGGGCAGGAGATATCTCCTGCCCCGCCCTGTCTATATGTAAGATGTAAGGATTAGAGGATTATTTATGAATGATGGAATGGTAATTATCCGGCGCCTGTTCGAGGGCTTTGCTGTCAACTGCGAGCTTTTTGCCCTGACGCTCGTGTTCGCGCTCCCGCTCGGTCTGGTGATCTCTTTCGGCGCCATGAGCCGTTTCCGGCCGCTGCGCGCGCTCGTGAAAACCTTTGTCTGGATCATCCGCGGTACGCCGCTCATGCTGCAGATTCTGGTCATCTTTCTCGGCCCCGGCCTGCTCGGATTCACAAACCCCTGGATTGGAAAATCCGGCCGTCTGATCGCCGCAGTCGTTGCGTTTGTCATCAACTACGCCTGCTATTTTTCCGAGATCTACCGCGGCGGCATCCAGTCAATCCCCCGCGGACAATACGAAGCCGGTCAGGTACTCGGCATGACCAAAACGCAAATCTTTTTTAAGGTTACACTGCTGCAGGTCATTAAGCGCATTTTGCCGCCTATGAGCAACGAGATCATCACCCTGATCAAAGATACCGCACTTGCAAACTATATTTCCAACATTGAAATCATCATGACCGCACGCGAGTACAGTTCTTCCGGTCTAATCTGGCCGCTGTTTTCCACCGCCCTGTTCTTCCTGGCCTTTGTCGGTCTGCTGACCCTGCTGTTCGGCTGGTTTGAGAAGAAAATGGACTATTTCCGCGTGTAAGGAGGTGCCGAAATGCCAATTTTAGAGGTCAAAAACATCAACAAGAGCTTCGGCTCCACCAAGGTCCTGAAAGATATCAGCTTTTCGCTTGAGCGCGGGCAGGCGCTTGCCATCATCGGCTCCAGCGGCTCGGGCAAAACCACCCTGCTGCGCTGCCTGAACTTTCTGGAAACCCCGGACGGCGGCATGATCGCGGTCAACGGCGAAACGCTGTTTGACGCCGCTTCGCATGCGTCTCAGTCGGACGCGGAGATCCGCCGCAAGCGTCTGCACTTCGGCATGGTGTTCCAATCGTTCAATCTGTTCCCGCAGTACACCGCGCTTGAGAACGTCATGTTGGCCAACCTTCTTCTAGCCAAGCAGCAGCCCGACTATAAAAAGAACAAGCGCGCCATTCAGGAGCGGATTGAGCATGAGGCCATGGATCTGCTCGAGCAGATGAGCCTGTCCGGCCGCATGAACCATTATCCGCATCAGCTTTCGGGCGGCCAGCAGCAGCGCGTCGCGATTGCACGCGCTCTTGCTATGAAGCCGGACATCCTATGCTTCGACGAGCCGACCTCGGCCCTTGACCCGGAACTGACCGGTGAGGTTCTGAAGGTCATCCGTTCGCTCGCGGACAAGCGCACCACCATGGTCATCGTCACCCACGAAATGGCATTTGCGCACGACGTGGCCGACCAGATTGTCTTTATGGACGGCGGTGTGATTGTTGAGCAAGGCACGCCTGAACAGGTATTCGAACATACCCAAAATGAGCGAACCCGCGCATTTTTGAGCAGATATTCGCAAAACTCCTAGTTTCGGACGTTTATCCAAAAATTCAATTGGATAAAATCGCTAATTTCAGTTTACAAACCGTTGGTTTTACGCTAAAATAGGGGCATGTACAGAACAGTTGTACATGCCCCTTTCTTTTTTGACAAAAATTTTTGGGGACATTTTTGTTATTTTATGTTGAAGTTCTGGAATGATTTTGCTACAATAGGGGTAGCGTAATTGAGTGACTTCACCAGAACCTCTCAAACGCACCAGCGACACCTTTGTTAAAACGCCCGGCCAGGGCCTTTTATACAACAAAATTTTTAAAATTGGAGATGTTTACTATGGCTATGGATTCTTTTAGCGCGTCCCTGATGAAGGACAAGAGAGAGATTATCATTGCTCCGACCATCTACAAGTTCGCTAACTTCGGCGAATTTGCTCAGGAGTTCTCTCTGGGTGAGCGCGACGTCGTTCTGACCAATGAGTTCATCTACAAGCCCTTCATGGAGCAGTACAATCTGGCTTGCTCTTATGTATTCCAGGAGAAGTTCGGTGTAGGCGAGCCGTCTGAGGCTATGATCGAGACCATGTACGAGGCAATTCCGTACGATTCCTATGACCGCG
>JBJDZO010000061.1:0-4564 GCA_051868095.1 Butyricicoccus sp.
ACTGATCATCTATTTTGCCGGATTTGGTCGATTCCGCACGCTGTACAGTGCCGTCTTACTCACTGGCATCCTGATTCTTGGAGTCGCGGCTACCCTGTTTCTGTCATGGTTGATTTCTGTAACCCTTCTCAAAGGTGCGCCGAGTTCCTTTGCTCTGGAACTTCCGCCTTATCGTCGTCCGCAGGTCGCTCAAGTGATCGTTCGCTCTATTTTCGATCGTACGCTATTCGTACTCGGCCGCGCAGTTCTGGTGGCTGCGCCAGCAGGACTGCTGATTTGGTGTCTTGGAAACATCCAGGTTTCTGATACGCTGCTTTTGCACGTTTGTTCCACTGCACTCGATCGAATCGGACGGTTTCTTGGGTTAGACGGTGTCATTCTCCTCGCGTTTCTTCTTGGTTTTCCGGCAAATGAAATTGTGCTTCCTCTAACACTTATGGGATACTTATCGGTCGGTACTCTGGTAGAAACCGAATCACTAGCCAGTCTCGCCACATTGCTGACTGCCAATGGCTGGACCTCTAAAACCGCGCTATGCTTTATTCTGTTTTCTCTGTTCCACTGGCCATGCTCTACTACCTGCCTGACCATCCACAAAGAAACCGGCAGCCTGAAATGGACGCTGCTCGCTGTCGCCTTACCTACTCTGCTCGGTGTTTTCTGTTGCAGCATGGTAAATCTTGTCGGTTCATTATTGTTTTAAGGCCGCACTTTTCGTTCAACTTCTTTTTTGGTTCAGTCATCTATTTGCATGGACAGCGACCAAAAAACGATAAACCGAATCGCCACTTTCTGCCAGCGCCCGAACACACACCACGTGCCGCGCGGCTCGCGCAAACTAAACCCCATCCAGTAGTGCATCCGCCTGACACGCTGCAGTCAGCAGGCCTTTTTCCCATAGCGGAATGTTTCGGCTGCGCAGCTAATTTTCGCATCCATCTCCGGCGTGACCCGGATTTTATTATCGCGGATATTGCGTTCCATGGTCTCGCGCTGATAGGAGAAGCCGAGCCGTTTGTCTTTTGCAAAAGTCGCAATCCAATCCGCCGCCTCGCGGGCGTTGTTCTGCAATTCTTCCTGCCGTCCCGCCATGAATTCGCGCAGCGGCCGGTCCACCTCGCGCACGTCCGCGAGCGCCTTGCCGTATAAAAATGCCGGTTCCGGATTGTCCGCCTGTTCCCAGTTGATCGTATCCACGCCGCTTTTTGCGGCCATCTGCGCAAGCACGATATCACGTCTTGTGAGCGTCAGACCGTTTCGAATCCGCTCGGCCTGCCTTTCCGCCTGTCTCTTCGCGTTCCATGCGTCCATCTGGTCCTGCGCCTGCTGCTCATTGAGCGCTATACGAACCGCCCGTTCTTCCTGTTCGATAATATCCGGAATTTCATAGCTATCGCTTTCCAGCGCGTCCATCTGGCCTTGCATACGCGCCTGACTCTCCGCATCCACCGGACGAATAACATCGCCTTCTTTCAGCGGCTCACGAACAGACTCCGCTTCCGATTCCCGATCCAGAAACGCATCCAACTGTCCCTGCAATGCCGCCTCTTCCTCCGGCGTGCGATATGTACTCTCCAGCCGCACTTCCGTCTCCGATCCAAGCCGAGGCTTCATTTCGCCTTCTTTCCGTTTACCCTGTTTCAAAATTCCCGGATCCGGAATATCATCTATCGGTGCTTCCTGCACTTCCTCACGCGAAATCGGCACATTTTCTTCCGCCTGCACGTTCCCCACGTCCTGTGCCGTCTGCTCTCCCGCATCCTGCGCGCTTTGGATGGGAAGCCCCTGCGGCTTGCTGTTTTCCGAACTTTGTGGTATACTTTGATCAAGAGCAGATCTCAGAGAAGCAAGAGTCGTTTCGGACGTTCCTCCGGGGGCAGCCGCGGCTGCATCAGGAACTTGCGTAATAGATCTGCTCTTATCCATGTACGCACTTACCACCCACAATTTTTTATACCGGTTATCCGCGGCGGCTTCTACGACATAGTAGGTACCGTCTATTTTTTTTGCAAACCGCACCATAGGTGCCGGGGCGTTGTCTGCTCCTCGAAACTCTCTGCTTCCTGCAAATGTTCCGTCATCGTTGTAAATCCGTTCCACCGAATCGTAATGATCGAGCACATATCCAATGCGGGACACATCATCCAGATTCGACATCGACTGATCAGCTTCCCCATTTGCACCATGTAGCCTAATAATGTGATTTACGCCGTTTTTATTGATCGCATTTTGATATCCAGAGAAATCCTCTCCAAGAATATCAAAAAGGTCTTGTGATTGCTGCTCAGAAACCGGTGAAATCGTATAGCGCTCGAATTTCGCATTCGGGTTTTCGGCATACTGCTCCACAAAATCCAGTAACCCCTTATCCGCCGAAGCGGTATACTCCTGAATCTGTGCCATCTGCTCCGGCGTATGCGTCCTTGGGTTCGTGTCAATTTCCGTCTCCTGCGCGGTCTGAACCGGAAGTCCCTGCGTCTGCGCGGCTACATCCTGCCCAAACGTCTGGGAATTCGTCATCTCCTGCGCGGCCTCGACCGGCAGCCCACGAGGCTTGCTATTTCCCGGCTTCTGTGCTATACTATGAGCAACAAGAGTATCATCAGCCATCGCTTCGGGCAATTGGAGCCCGATTGAAAGAAGCTGATTGATGCTCTTGGCAGCAGTATCAGCAAGAGCGGCTTCGGACGTATGGCCGGGGGATTTTGCATCCGGCGCTTGCTGTGTTGCTTTTTTTATGTACGCAGATATAATATTGATTTCTTTCCGTACGCTGTCCGGAACAGCTTCGACAACGTGATATTTTGCTTTTTCCCAAAGCTCCCCGTTTCTGCGTTTTTGAATCTGCTCCAGCGGCGCACGGACAACAAAGCAGATTTGCGCATCTTTTGTTCCCCCATCCTGCAAAAACAAAAGGGCGAGGACACTTGTCGCAAGTATCCTCGCTTTTTTATTTAACATATTATATGTTTCGTTAAAAACCAATATTTTCTATAAAATTGCACTTTAAAAACGAAGGGGAACGCTTCTTTCCAAGCGTCTCCCTTCGTTTTTCTATTCGATTCAGCTTATTTTGCGTAGAATTCGTCCACTGCCGCAAAGAATGCGTCAATGTTGTCCCAACTCGACATCGGCGGGATATCACAGCCCGACGAAATGCAGAAATTCGGGTACTTGCAGCAGTCTTCCATGACCTTATGGGTTGCCGAGCGGATAGACTCCGGCGTGCCGCCGCGGAACTCTGCCGCCGGATCGATGTTACCCATTGCCAACGTGTCCGACGGCATCTTTGCCATCATCTCAGCCATGTCGATCGCGTTGCCGAAATGATATACCTTGGCGCCGCAGGACAGAATCGAATCCAACGTCAGGATCGTCGTATTGCCGCAGTTGTGGTAAACCACGATGAAGTTTTCATCCTGTACCGCATCGACAATGCGCTTGCAGTAATCGCCGGAGAATTCCTGCGCCAACGCCGGAGAAAGCAGGCCTGCAAGCGGCTCTGCGATAACAACACCATTCGCGCCGACTGCCTTGTATGCCTGAATGTACTTGATAATAAACTCGGTTGCCTTGTCCAGAACCACATGTACCATGTCCGGCTCATCGTAGCAGTAAACCATTGCCTCGGTGACGTCCAGCAGACGGCCTGCCAACGAGAAGGGGCCAATGACACCAGCGAAAACCGGACGGTCTTTGATCAGCTTCATTGACTTTTCAATAGCATCGATATAAATCTGCGTGCGGCCTGCGCCAACCTCCGGAACTGCCAGAGCCTGTGCCTGCTCCATGCGTTCATCCTCGTCCACCTCGGTCGAAATCACCGAACCGATAACCGTCGGAACCTCATCGTCCGAAACGCGGATGGTAGAGCCGAAGCACTCGGCTTCCACCGACAGATCCATCAGGCTAACCGAACCGCCTGCCATCGGTGTGCGATCCGCAACCGCCTTCATGCCCTGCGCCTGAATATCGCTGTCACTGATCAGCTTTTCCACTGTAATTCCCAGAAGCTGAATGGACGGGAAAGACAGCACCGGCATCGCTTTCTTGACCGGCGCGGTCTTGAGGTCTTCGACCCACTGATACATGTTTCTCGTCATAATAAATTCCTCCATGATACATTTTCTCAGATTTTTGTTATTACATCCCGCTTTTCGGGTTCTCTTCTTGCTGACATTAGCGTATCATGAATTTCCCATGTACGGATAGGAGGATTTTGCCGTTCTTTGGTACAAGATTGACTTTGTCTAGTATTTGATTTTATCTGGTTTTGAACACGTATCCTATTTAAAGGTCGGGCGCACCTGCGGGAACGCTGCGGAACTTTTTCTCGCTGTAATCGGCTTCAATCACACTCTGCGGCGGACAGGTCAGAAAGCGATCATTGTCCCACGGTCCATTGACCAGTGCCTCAAAATAACCCATTTCTCCTTCGATCTCACGGTATTCCCAGCCAAAATCCTTTGCCGCCTGCTGGCTGAATTCCTCATGCTGTGGGAAACGCGCAAGCGGACAGGTGATATAGCCGCAGTAATGATAGTTCTTCATCCACGAGTTATCG
>JBJDZO010000062.1:0-4563 GCA_051868095.1 Butyricicoccus sp.
GCGAGCAGGATCATCATTCCATTCGCCGCAACTTCATTGAGGAAACCTATGAAGTGATCGAGGCAATTGACAACGAGGATACCGACCTGCTCAAGGAAGAACTGGGCGATGTGCTGCTCCAAGTAGTGTTTCACGCGCAGATGGAGAAGGAAAAGGGCACGTTTGATATCGATGACGTGGCCGACGGCATCTGCAAGAAGCTGATTTACCGCCATCCGCATATTTTCAGCACCACCGAAGTCGGTTCAACCGAGGAGATTCTGAACAACTGGGATGAACTGAAAAAGACCGAGAAGCATCAGAAATCCACAACCGATGGGCTGGAAAGCGTGGCGCGCAGCCTACCCGGCCTGATTCGTGCGGACAAGGTGCAGAAAAAGGCGGCTAAGACCGGCTTTGACTGGGATGACATCGGCGGCGCGATTGCTAAGGTGCGCGAGGAGCTGGACGAGATCGAGGACGCGGTCGAGAACGGCGGCGATCTGGAAGGCGAGGTCGGGGATCTTTTGTTCGCGGCTGTTAAGGTGGCACGCTTTGCGCAGGTCGAGCCGGAACACGCCATGGAGCGTGCGACGGACAAGTTCATCCGCCGGTTTGCGCACGTGGAGCAGGCGGCGAAGACGGCGGGTAAGGAGCTTGCGGATATGACGCTGGGCGAAATGGAAGCGCTGTGGGACGAGGCCAAGGAGGCCGAAAAGCAGGCATGACGAGGAGCGATTTTGTGTATGTCGTCGCGGCCAAAGCCGGCCTGACCAAGCGGGATGCCGAACGCGCGACCGATGCGGTGTTTGACGCGATTGCTGAGATCATGCAGGAGGGCGGTCGGGTGCAGTTCCCGGGCTTTGGCTCATTTTCTACGCGCCGCCGTGCGGCCTTCACCGGACGCCATCCCCAAACCGGTGAGCCGCTGCCCATCCCGGAAACCACGGTGCCGGTGTTCGAGCCGAGCCGTCAACTGAAAGAAAAGGTGAATCAATAACCCATGAGACTGGACAAATATCTGAAGGTTTCGCGCCTCATCAAGCGCCGCACGATTGCGAACGATGCCTGCGACGCGGCACGCATCACGGTCAATGGCCGCGCGGCGAAGGCCTCGTATCAGGTCAAGGTCGGCGACGTGATCGAGATTGCGTTCGGCCAGCGCACGATGAAGGTCGAGGTGCTGGATGTGGCCGAGCATGTGCTCAAAAACGACGCATCCGGCCTGTACCGCGAAATCGAATAAGTATATAAGGCCCCGCCTGCGCATAGATATAGTGCAGGCGGGGCTTTCTGTCCCGAAAGGGAGGAATTGCGATGGCAAATGAAGACAAGGTGCGTGCGGCGGGTTCCCACACGCTGATGCTCGACGCACAGGGGCGGCTGAGCCTGACCGGAGTGGTGGACGTGACCAGCTTCGATGAAACGCTTGTGGCGCTCGAGACCAGCCGCGGCATGCTGGCCGTGCGCGGGGAAGGGCTGCATGTCGAACGGCTCAGTCTGGAAAACGGAGAACTGACGTTGACCGGCGAGGTGCGCGCGATGGAATACGATGACAATCTGATGACGCGCGGCGGCATTCTGGCGCGCTTTTTCGGTTAGGCGGTGAGGAACCATGTCGTTTTCGCTGGCCGAACAGACGCTGGTGTTTCTGGAAGCCATCCTTTGGGGGGCGGCGGGTGGTCTGGTGTATGATCTGTGCCGGGCGGTGCGTCGGGCAGCGCGCACAGGCACCTTCGGCACCGCGCTGGCCGATTTGGCGTTTTGGCTGATTGTGCTCAGCGGGCTGTTTTATTTTGCCGTGACCGATGCGGCCTCTCAGATGCGCAGTTTTGTGCTGCTCGGAGAAGGACTGGGTATGGCGCTGTATTTTCTGTGCTTCACGCCGCTGCTTCTGCCAGTTTTTGTGGCATTGCTGTGTATGACTGCACGCGCAGCCGGATTTCTGCCCAAGCTCGGCGGCCGGTTGTGCATTTTTGTGGGGCGCAGAGTGGAGGAATTTCCACCGCCGGTACAAATTTTGAAAAAACTCAAAAAAAAGCTTCCATTTTGGAGTCGTTTGGGTTAAAATGAAGCTGTATTGATTGACGAAGCTTCATGAGGACTGGAGGGAGGGCACTTGAAAAAGAAAATGCGCACGCCGCGTGTGGTCAAAATCGCGGTTGCCTGTGTCGCGGTTTTCTTTGCTGTGTCCCTGATCCATCAGCAAATGCAGATCAGTGACCGACAGGCCCGCCTCGACCGGATCAAGGACGAGGTTGCTGAGCAGCAGGCGGCCAATGATGCCCTGCGCGACCAAGTGGAAAATGGTGTTTCGGACGATTATATTGCTTCGATCGCGCGCGAGCATGGCTATGTCATGCCCAATGAGCGCGTGTTCAAGGACGCATCCAGCAAATGATTTTGCACACAAATTAAGACGGAGGAAAAAACAAGGGGTATGGATCTCGCTGTTGGAGCAATTTTGGAAGGTAAGGTGACCGGGATCACCAAATTCGGCGCGTTTGTTGCGCTGCCGGAAGGAAAATCGGGAATGGTGCACATCTCGGAAGTCGCCAACTCCTTTGTAAGCGACATCAAGGACTTTCTGACTGAGGGCCAAACGGTCAAGGTCAAGGTCATCAACATCGATCAGGCAGGCCGCATCAACCTGTCGATCAAGAAAGCACAGCAGCCCGGCGAGGGAAGCGGCGCAGCGCGCCCGCAGGCGCAGCAGCAGCAGCAGCGCCGTCCGGCTCCCCGTTCGCGCGGCCCGCAGCGCCCGGCGCCGCGTGATCCGTCAACCATGACGTTCGAAGACAAGCTCAAGATGTTCATGGCGGACAGCGAAAGCCGCATGGCCGATATCAAGCATAACAATGACCGGAAAAGCGGTTCCCGCCGCCGCAAGTGACGGGACCCATCCGCGTGTGACACCAAACCGGGGCGGAAGTCCCGGTTTTTCCTTGCGGCAAAAAAACGCGCCCACCGAAAGCCGGCAGGCGCCAAGATAGGATTGTGGGGATAAAGATATGAACGGTGCATGGTGACCTTTCGATCACCATGGTTATCATACCATAGATACCATTATATGTCAATCCTAAATTTGGAAATCGAAAGGATTTTTTCATGAAGGACATTTTGATTCGAAATGCCCATGTGGTGCCCATGGAGGGCGCGGACTACGAAAATGGTTATGTGCTCGTGCGGGACGGCAAAATTGCCGCGGTCGGCGCGATGACTGACGCGCCCGAGGCGGCCGAAACGCTTGACGCAATGGGCGGCTGGGTGCTGCCCGGCTTGCTGGACATCCATTCCCATCTCGGACTGTACGAGGATGGGCTGGGCTTTGAGGGCGCGGACGGCAATGAGGACACCGACCCGGTGACACCGCACCTGCGCGTGATTGACGGTATCAATCCGATGGAGCGCGCGTTCCGCGAGGCGCTCGAAGCCGGCGTGACGACCGTGGTGGTTAGTCCGGGCAGTGCCAACCCGATCGGCGGCCAGCTCGCTGCCATCAAAACATGGGGCCGCCGGATTGATGATATGATTCTTGCGGAACCTGCGGGGATCAAGTTTGCGTTCGGGGAAAACCCCAAGAGCGTGTACCATGACAAGGAGGAAACTCCGGTCACTCGCATGGCGACCGCGGCGCTCATCCGCGAAAATCTGCGCAAGGCGCAGGAATATCACGACCGTAAGCGTAAGGCGCACGAAAACGAGGAAGACGATCTGCCCGATTTTGACGCCAAGCTGGAAGCGCTTGAGCCGCTGCTCGAAGGCAAACTGCCCGCGCATATCCATGCCCATCGTGCGGACGATATTTTTACCGCGCTGCGCATTTGTAAGGAGTTCGGCGTAAAGCCCGTTCTGGTACACGGCACCGAAGGCCATCTGGTGGCCGATCTGCTGGCCGAGGAGGGCGTTCCGGTGGTCAGCGGACCGTACATGACCGATCGCTCCAAGCCCGAGCTGCAAAACCTGACCGAATCCGCCCCGGGTTTGCTGGTGCGGGCGGGCGTGCCGGTCGCCATCACGACCGACCATCCCGAAATTCCGGTCAAGTTCCTGCGCCTCGCCGCGGGCGTGGCCGTGCAGGCAGGCATGGATGAAATGGACGCGCTGCGCGCCATCACCATCGAGGCTGCGCGTATTGCCGGATTGGATGCGCGTGTCGGTTCGCTCGTACCCGGCAAGGATGCCGATATCGTCGTGCTGAGCGGCGATCCCTTTGATTTCCGCAGCCATGTAGAGGCTGTGTTCAGCACCGGACACATCGCATATAGGAGGAAACAAGCATGAGAAACATTGACGTCAGCGAAATCACTGCGCTCGTAAAGCGCCTGTGCATGGAAGCCAACTACCGTCTGCCCTGTGACGTGCGCCAGTCCTTTGTGGATGGCCGCGCCAAGGAACAGTCCCCGCTGGGGCGGGAAATTTTTGATGAGATGCTGCGCAACTGCGATCTGGCTGCGCAGAATGATGTGCCGATCTGTCAGGACACCGGCTTTGCGGTCATCTACGCCGAGGTCGGACAGGATGTACACCTGACCGGCGGCGCGTTTGAGGACGCGGTCAACGAGGGCGTGCGGCAGGGCTACG
>JBJDZO010000063.1:0-4537 GCA_051868095.1 Butyricicoccus sp.
TTAATGTTTTCATATGTTTTCCTCCTTTTTTGATTTTTGCGAAAAAACAGCGCCGCTTGCACACGGCGCTGTTTTTTTTGATTCACTTAGCCAAGCTTTACGCCGGACTCTGCGATTTTCGCCTCGACCTCTGCGCGGAAGTCTGCAACGTTGTCTGCGTTCAGGACAACAACGTCCAGCGGCTGCTGCTTCTCAACGGTCTCGCCCTTGAGGAGCTTGACTGCGTTGACAACGCCCTGATAGCCTTCCTCGATCGGCTGCTGTGCAACCGAACCGCTCATCTCGCCATTCGCGATGGAATCCATTGCGTTGAAGGTGCCGTCGAAGCCAACAACGACAACGTCCTTCAGGCCAGCGGCTGCAACGGCCTGATAAGCGCCCAGAGCCATGTCATCGTTGGTGGAGTAGAACGCCTTGATGTCCGGGTTCGCCTGAATGATGTTCTCGGCAACGTTTACGGCCTTGCCGCGGTCGGAGTCCGCCGGCTGGATTGCTACTACTTCCAGACCTGCAGCTTCCATGGCCTTCTGAGCACCGTCGGCGCGCTGGTCATGAACGGTCTGGCCAACCAAGCCGCGGATGATAGCGACCTTGTCGCCCTTCTGCAGCTTGGAAGCGATGAACTCACCGCCCTGACGGCCCGCGTCCAGGTTACCAGTGCCGACGAAGCAGGAGTACAGGGACTCGTCATCGGTATTCAGCATCGCGTCGATCAGAACCAGCGGGATGCCCGCGCTCTTGACCGTCTGCGCTGCGGAAACCAACGAGGTCGGCTCGTTCGCTGCCAGAACAATCGCATCTACCTTATTGTTGACCGCGTCTTCGACCATGTTGATCTGGGTCGCGGAGTCGGACTCTGCGTTCGGACCAATGACGTTGACCTTGACGCCCAGCTCCTTGCCAGCCAGCTTAGCGCCTGCCTCAACCATGTGCCAATAGTCGCTGTTCAGCGCCATGCAGATGGTGGTGATCTCGAACTCATCACCCGACGATGCCGCCGAGGACGCTGCACCTGACGACGCGCCGCCCGACTGTGCCGGTTCCTTGCTGCCGCCGCAGCCTGCGAGGGCGCCGGTGAGCATAAGTGCGCTCAGTGCCAGTGCTAACATTCTTCTCTTCTGTTTCATCGTTTCTTCCTCCTTGATAATAGGGTGGATATTCTCTTCCTCTCCCGAGGGGCTGCTACAAGTTATGCGGTCGCCTTTTCATCCTTCTTCATGCGCTTGACACGCTTGAAGCCGCCGCCGCGAACGACGTCGATGAATACCGCGACGATGATGATTGCGCCGAGGAAAATGGTCTGCATATCCGAGGATACGTTCAGCAGGTTCAGGCCGTTGCGCAGCACCGAAATCAGCAGAACGCCGGTAAAGGTGCCGAGCACGTTGCCCTTGCCGCCGAAGAAGCTGGTACCGCCGATGATAACGGCTGCAATCGCGTCATTTTCCAGCAGGTTGCCGGACAGCGGGTACGCCGAGTCGGTACGGCCGGTCAGCATGATGCCGCCGAGAGCCGCCATGACGCCCGAGATCACGTAAACGCTGGTGCGGACAAAGTCGACATTGATGCCGGACAGGCCCGCAGTATTGATGTTGCCGCCGACCGCGTAGATATGACGGCCGAGGGTGGTGTAGTTCAGGAAAACGCTGAACAGAACGTACACGATCAGCATCAGGACAAAGGAAACTGGAATGCGGCCCAGCAGAGACTCCTGATTGCTGCTCAAGAAGGACGAGCCGGCCCACTTGATCGCCAGCGGCATGCCCGCGATCGGGGTCGCACCGGTGATGACAAGGCCGATGCCCTTATAGATGTTCTGGGTGCCGAGGGTGGAAATAAAGGGATGGGGCAGCTTGCACTTGGTCAGCAGCAAGCCGTTGACCAGACCCAGCAGCGCGCCCGTCACGATGCAGATGATGAGGCACAGGATGGGGTTCAGCTCCATCTCGACCGCACATTTGGCCATAATGATGGTGGACAGGGTCATGGTGTAGCCGATGGACAGGTCGATGCCCGCCGTCAGGATACAAACCATCATGCCGAGCGACAAAAAGCCGTTCAGCGCGGTCTGACGCGCGACGTTCATCAGGTTGCCTACAGTGAGAAAGTTCTCATTTTGGGTCGCCAGGAAAGCGCCGAGCAGGATCAGAGCCACCAGAGGGCCTGCCTTGCCGATCAGTTCCTTTGCTTTGGATACCGCGTTGTTATTCATTCCAGTTTACCTCCCGTTGCCAGCGTCAGGATTTCTTCCTGGCCGTAGGTCCCGTCGTTCGGGACAATGCCGGTCTGTTTGCCTTCGTACATGACCATTACGCGGTCGCTCATGCCCAGAATCTCCTCCATTTCCGAAGAGACCATGATGATCGACGCGCCCTGCTCAAGCAGCTGGTTCATGATGTTGTAAATCTCGACCTTTGCGCCGACGTCGACGCCCTTGGTCGGTTCGTCAAAGATGAACACCTTGGCGCCCGAGAGCAGCCACTTCAGAATGACGATCTTCTGCTGATTGCCGCCCGAGAAATTGACCGAAAGCTTATCCGGTTGCATGGGTCGCAGATTCAGGTAATTGCCGTATTCCTCGACCATTTTGCGGCGCTTTTTGTTGTCGATCAGGCCCAATTTGTTACGGAACTGCTTCATCGTGACAATCGTGCCGTTCTCGATGACGTCGTGGATGAGGATGAGCCCCTCCTCCTTGCGGTTCTCGGTGATGAGGACGACGCCCTTCTTGATCGCGTCGCGCGGGTTTTTGATTCGGACCTCCTGACCGTCAATATAAACGCGGCCGTCGGCCAGCGGGTCGGCGCCGAAGATTGCGCGCATGGTCTCGGTGCGCCCTGCGCCAACCAGACCGAATACGCCGAGCATCTCGCCCTTCCGGACCGAAAAGTTGATGTTATCGAATTTTTCCGCGCTCAGGCCCTCGCAGCGGAACACTTCCTCGCCGATCGGGACATTGCGCTTCGGAAATTTCTCCTCGAGCGAGCGGCCGACCATCATCTTGATGATCTGGTCCTCGGTGACGCCCGCGACGTCGATGGTCGGGCCGGAATTCTGGCCGTTTTTCAGAACCGTGACCTTGTGGCCGACCTCTTTGGCCTCGTCGAGCTTGTGGGTGATGAACAGGATGGAAACGCCGTCTTTCTGGTTGAGCTCCTTCATCAGCTTCAGCAGGAAATCAATCTCCTTGCGGCTGAGCGACGAGGTTGGTTCGTCCATGATGAGCAGCTTGGCGTTGCGGTCGATCGCGCGGGCGATCTCAACCAGCTGCCGCTGACCCATGCCGAGCTTTTCCATCGGCATATCGACGTCAATATCGGCAAGACCGACGCGCTCAAGCGCCTTCTTTGCACAGCGCTTCTGCTCCTTCCAGTCGATCAGACCGCCCTTGCGCTTCTCAAAGCCGAGATACATGTTCTCGACCACACTCAGACAGGGGATGTTGCTCAGCTCCTGATAGATGACTGCGATGCCGAGGTCGTAGGCATCCTGCAGGCTGTGCAGCTTGACCGGTTCGCCCATCCACAGCATCTCGCCGCCCTCGGGCTTATTGATGCCGATGATAGTCTTGATCATCGTGGATTTGCCTGCGCCATTCTCGCCAAGCAGCAGATGAACTTCGCCCTGCTGTATGGTGAGATTTACGTGGCTCAGCGCCACGACACCGGGGAAGATTTTGGTGATATCGCGCATTTCCAGCAGCGGCACCTGTGCCTTGCCTGCTCCCGTTTGCTTCGTGACAGGCCGCGTGCTTTCAGACATCTTCACTCCTCCTTGCTTCTCTTCCTTCTTTTCGGCGGCCGCGCCGCCGCTTCTTCTTCCACATGTTCTGCGAACTTGTTATCCATAGTATATTTCACGATTTGTAATATGTCAATAATATTAATTACAATATAATTCACGAAAAATATCAGTACTTAATATGCATTTTGCACGATATGAGCTGCCATATGTCATTCTGTTTTGTTTGCATTTCTGAATGTTTCTGCCAATGAATTCAAAGAAATATGTCAAAAAACCACAACAAAACCTCGTTAATATAATAAATACTCATTTTTCGTCCGCCGTTTGTTCTCTTGCTCGTTCCTCTCCGCGTATTTTTTACACATCTTTCTTTTGTCGCTTTGTACAATTTTTAATTTTCATATTTGTAATATTAATTTTATTGACTTTTTCATATTATGTGATATGATGATTTCAGCAAAGGAAATCGTCCAGAGCCAAAGCCGCTCTGGTAAGTTGTAAAAATGATTTTGGAGGTAAGTTCCTATGAAAAAAACTTTAGGCATTGGCGTCATCGGCCTCGGCCGTCTGGGCTATCAGCACACCATGAACGTCACCCGCACCATGGGCGCGCGTCTGGTTGCAGTTTCCGATCCGTTCCCAGCAGCGCTTGAGCGCGGCGTTGAGGACTTCGGCGTCACCGGCTACGCCGATTACAAGGAAATGCTGAATGATCCCGCTGTCGAGGCAGTTGTTGTTGCAACCCCCACCCAGACCCATTACGACGTGCTGATGGACGTCATTGCGGCCGGCA
>JBJDZO010000064.1:0-4534 GCA_051868095.1 Butyricicoccus sp.
ACCGCGTCGATGCGCATGGCGTTGTTGAACATCGAGTAAATGGTTTCGAAGATGCGCCGGTTTTCTTCTGTGTAGAAGTCATCCGGGCGAAGCTGTTCGATGACCACCGGAATACATTCCGGGTCGATCAGCATAGCGCCAATGACCGCCTGTTCGGCTTCGGCGCTCTGCGGCAGCTGCCGCGCCAAAAGTTCGTCCATGCGCGTCTCCTTCCTGAAAAATAGGAATGGGCGCAAAGACTCCGCCCATTCCTTTGTTTGTTACGCCTCGACGACCTGTACGTGGATTTCGCCCGCGATTTCGGTGTACAGCTTGGCCTTGACCAGATAGGTGCCGAACGCCTTGATCTGCTCATCGAGAACGATCTTGTTCTTGGCAACCTCAATGCCGTGCTGTGCCTTGAGCGCCTCGGAGATTTCCTTGGCGGTTACGGCGCCGAACAGACGGCCGCCTGCGCCGCCCTTGGCCTTGATTTCCACCTTGAGATCCTTGAGCTTGGCTGCGATGTCCTGCGCATTCTGCTTCTCGAGCGCGATGCGGCGCGCCTGTGCTTCATCGGCCTGACGCTTGAGATTGAGGTTATCCGCAGTTGCCAGCTCAGCCAGACCGCGCGGCAGCAGGAAATTGCGGCCGTAGCCCTCGCTGACCTCGATGAGGTCGCCCTTCTTGCCCTTGCCCTTGACGTCTGCCTTTAAAATTACCTTCATGATGTTTTTCCTCCAAAATATATCAGATTGATGGTTTCCTATGCCTTGTCCGGCCGGTCGTTTTCGGCCAGATATTCGCTGACCGCATCCAAAATCCGCGGTTCAGCCTCCTCGATTGCCACGCCGCGAAGCTGTGCGCCCGCCGAGGTAATGTTGCCGCCGCCGCCCAGCTTCTCCATGATGATCTGCACATTGATCTGACCAAGCGAACGGGCGGATACAATGGTATCATCCCCGTGTCGGAAAGCCACGATGCTTGCGCGCACGCCAATGATGTTCAGCAGCGCATCCGCTGCCTGCGCGGCCAGCGCACGGTCTTCCACTTCTTCCTCAGAAACCGCCAGAATCACACCGCCGCCGCAGTCACGCGCCGACGAAACGATCTTCTGACACATCATATATTCCTGGAAGGTGGACTGGAACAGCTTCTTGACCTCGACCATCTCCGCGCCTGCGCGCTTGAGATACGCCGCCGCCTCAAAGGTGCGCACGCCGGTCTTAATCGAAAAGCCCTTGGTGTCCAGATAAATGCCCGCGAGCAGGCACTCGGCCTCTTCCCGCTTGATTTCGCTGGTCTGCACCATATATTGCAGCAGCTCACTGACCAGCTCGGACGCCGACGAAGCATACGGCTCGTGCAGATTGAGTGCGAAATTCTCGATGTAGCTTGCCGCACGGCGGTGATGATCGATCACCGCCACCTTATTGATGGACTCCAGCAGCGGCGGGGACTCGACATAGTCCGGCCGGTTGGTGTCCACGACAATGAGCAGCGTGTTGTAGTCGCATGCGACCATGGCCTCATCCGGCTCCATGAACAGCTCCGCATTGCCTTCCATGGCCGCGACCTTGTCAATCAGTTCACGTGCAAGCGTGCGGTCCCTGCGCACCACGATGCGCACCGGCTTGCCATGCACGCGCACGGCGCAGGCCATACCGACCGCAGCGCCGACCGAATCCATATCACTCGACTGATGACCCATAATCATCACCTGCGACGAATCACGGATGAGCTGCATCAGGGCATTGGCCACCACGCGCGACTTGACCTTGGTGCGTTTTTCCAGCTCCTTGGACAGGCCGCCGAAGAACTCGAAATTATACTTGGTCTTAATGACCGCCTGATCGCCGCCGCGCGAAAGCGCCATATCGAGCGCCACACATGCGAAGCGATAGCATTCCGCGAAGGTTTCGCCCTCCTTGCCGATGCCAATGGACAGCGTCGCCACGACACCCGAGCGACTCTGAATCGAGCGCACATCGTCAAGAACGCTGAACTTCTTAGCGGCCAGCTTGCTGAGGTCACCGCTTTCGAGCACAAAAATATACTTATCGCGGTCGTATTTCCGCAGCAGAGAACGGCTGTCCTGCGCCCACTGAGCAATTTTGCGGTCGATTTCCGCGAGGATGCTGGACTTTTCCGAGTCGGTCGCGTTCTTGGTCAGCTCCTCGTAGTTGTCGATCGAGATGATCGAGACAATCGGGCGGCTGAGCATGTAGCGGTCGCGGCAGTGGATGTACTCGGTACACGGCACAAAGTACAGCACAAGCAGTACCTCATCTACATCCTCCTCGGTCATAATGCTGCCATAGACCCAGAAAAAGTTCTTGTCGATCTGGAGTTCACCCGGATACTGACTTTTGCCCTCGGCCAGCCAGTGGGTGTCAAAATCGGGCGCGAGATCGTGAAAACGCTCGTTTGGCGCACAGTCCCAGTGCCCGGTAGCCTCACAGAATGAATCGTTCGCCCACAGAATATCATTTGTGGACGCGCGCACGATAACGGTCGGCAGCGGAAAATCAATGATGGATGAGCGTGAAGAATGCCCGGCGTCGAGCGTCACTCCCTGCAAATAGCGCAGCATTTCCCGGCGGCGGCGTTTTTCGCGCTGTCGGTAGATAAAGTACATCAGCAGGCAGACTGCCACGCCAATGGCTGCCATAACAGGGGAAACATAGGCACAGGACAGGGCAAACAGCAGGAAAATCGCAAAATAGAAGTGATATCCTGGCTGGATCATTCGTTTCAGCTTCTTGTCCAAAAGGCCCGCACCTCCTATACAGACAAATTTACAAAATACAGTATAGCATTCCGCCCTCTTTTCTGCAAGCAGAATGTTAGATTTCCCAAAATTCTGCCGGTTTCTTCTCTTGCGCTGCCAAGGGGCTTTATGGTATGGTAAAAGCAGAAAACTCTGAGGAGGAACAAGACTATGCAATTTCGTTTTGCACACAATAATTTTAACGTCCGCGATCTGGACCGCTCGCTGGCCTTTTATCAGGAGGCGCTTGGCCTGACCGAATGCCGCCGCATCAACGCGCAGGACGGCTCGTTCATCATCGTGTATCTGTCCGACGGCGTGACCGAGCATCAGCTTGAGCTGACCTGGCTGCGTGACTGGGATCGTGCCTACAATCTCGGTGACAACGAATTTCATCTGGCGCTGCGCGTGGACGACTTTGACGCCGCGCATGCAAAGCATCAGGAAATGGGCTGCATTTGCTTCGAAAACCAGGCTATGGGCATTTATTTCATTGTTGATCCGGACGGCTACTGGATCGAAATCATCCCCACCCGCTGACAGCAGGCGGCGTTTTCCCCTTCCGGAAAGCGCCGCTTTTTTGTATCAAAAAGTGTAACCAAACTTTTGGTTTACAAATTTTCATTTATGTGTTATAATATGCGAAGTTCTTTTATACCCTTTTTCAGGAATCATAAAGGAGGCTTTTTGATGCATAAAAATCGCATTTTTGCCGCAATTTTGGCGGCTATTACCCTGTGTTCTGTGCTGATTCACGCTTCGGCTACCGAAGGTGTCATTCAAAAGGATGGGCTGGTGTATGTCCCGGATCATTCGGTATTTTTTGCCGATGTGGACGGACAGTATGCCTGGGCCGTGCAGCCGGTGGACTTTCTGGCCAATCTCAAGATCATCAGCGGCACCGCAAACTGTGTTTATACCCCGGACAAGGCACTCAGCCGCGCCGATTTTGTCACCATGCTGACCCGTGCCTATGATATGACCGATTATGTCGGCGGCGGCAGCTTTGCCGATGTGCCCGAGGGCGCGTATTACAGCGACGCGGTCAGCGCCGCGAAAAATCTCGGCATTGTCTCAGGCGACCAGAACGGCAAGTTCAACCCGACAAGCGCGCTGACCCGTCAGGACGCGATGGTGATGCTGCGCCGCACGCTGGGCAAGACTGGCCTGATCTTCCCGGACGGCAATCTTTCGGCGTTCTCGGATGCGTCCGCGGTAGCGGATTACGCGCAGAATGACGTCGCTGCGCTGGCGCAGGCGGGTATCATCAGTGGCTCCGGCGGCAAGGTGAACCCGAAAAACTCGGTGACCCGCGCGGAAATGGCAGTCATGCTGTACCGCGCCATGATGCTGGAGCCGGACGAAAACGGCAACCCGGTCTATACCGCGCACAGCAACGTGGTGAACCTGTGTATTGGCGAATCGTTTTACGCAAATGTCACGGTGGAGAATGCCGCGGATGACCAGACCTTCTCCGGTCTGTACCACTGCGATACCATGCGCGGCGAGGGCGAGGATTTCACGGTATCTCTTGGGGAATCGGCCGCGATGAACCAGACCATTGTCTGGCAGGACAATATCCTGACGGTGGACGGTGAGACGGTCACAGTTGCGGAGGACTGCGACGCGGTTTCGATCAGCCCCTACGGCCTGATTTCAGGCGGCCTGACCTCGACCGGCGGCGAATACAAAGCCGCGGCAGTGTCCCGCGTAAACGGCGCGGTCACGGCAGTCTACTACACCAAGTAAACCAAAAGAGCTGGCGAAAAGCCGGCTCTTTTTTTC